>CAUBKG010000101.1 GCA_958436475.1 uncultured Clostridia bacterium | reverse complement strand
TTCGTGCGCTGCACGAATGATATATACTGTGGAAAAATGTCGATGCGTATGTTACAATATTTTGCAAAGACTCTTTTTCGCAGAAAACAGAAGCAGGAACGCCTTTCCGCAGGGCAAGAGCCGCTTCTTTCTGCAGGAGGGCGTTTCCCGTTATCGTAATGAAAAAACAAGCAGGATCCGCCGCCGGGAAGCGGCGGGAACGGGAGGAAAACCAAATGAAGAATTATAAGATCGTATTGCTGGAGGGCGACGGCATCGGCCCTGAAATCGTGGCCGAAGCCACAAAGGTGCTCAACAAAGCTGCGGAAAGGTTCGGCTTTTCTGTCAGCTATGAAAACGCGCTCCTCGGCGGCATCGCCATCGATGAAACAGGCGTGCCGCTGCCGGAAGAAACGGTTGACGCCTGCAAAAAGGCAGACGCCGTTCTGCTCGGCGCGGTGGGCGGCTGGAAGTGGGATACGCTTCCCGGTCATCTGCGCCCGGAGGCGGGGCTGCTCGGCATCCGTTCGGCGCTCGGCTTGTATGCCAACCTGCGGCCGGCCCGCATCTTCGCGCCCCTGCGCGAGGCTTCCCCCCTGAAGCAGGAGATCATCGGGCAGGATATGGATATCATGATCGTGCGGGAGCTTACCGGCGGAATTTACTTCGGTGAGCGCGGCCGGGAAGAGAAAGACGGCGTGCAGTCTGCCTATGATACCGAGCGGTACAGCGTGCCGGAGATCGAGCGTATCGCCTGCATAGGCTTTGAAATCGCCCAAAAGCGAAACAAAAAGCTCTGCTCCATCGATAAGGCCAACGTGCTCGAATCCTCCCGCCTCTGGAGGGAGACGGTGATCCGAATTTCAGAAGACTACCCGGATGTGGAGCTTTCCCATCTGTATGTGGATAACGCAGCCATGCAGCTCGTGCGCAATCCGTCTCAGTTCGATGTGATCGTCACCTCGAATATTTTCGGGGATATCCTTTCAGACGAAGCTTCGATGATCAGCGGCTCCATCGGCATGCTGTCTTCCGCGAGCCTCGCTGCCGGCACCTTCGGCCTCTATGAACCCATTCACGGTTCCGCGCCGGATCTTGCGGGCAAGGGCATTGCAAACCCGCTTGCGACCATCCTTTCGGTTGCCATGATGCTCCGCTATACGTTCGATGAAGCAGAGGCGGCGGAGGCGATCGAACGTGCGGTGGCCGAGGTGCTTACCGAGGCGAGAACGCCGGATATCTATGCGGAAGGCATGAAAAAGGTTTCTACGGCGGAGATGGGAAATCTGGTAGCGGCAAAAATCTGATCTGTTTTATTGATTTAGGAGGGCATAAAAATGACGCACAGGCAAATACACGAGCATACCTGGAATTCTCTGCTGGGCAATTGGGGCCGGTCAATCGGAGCATATGCGGCGGTAATCGGGCTGAGCTTTGCTTCTGTTCTCGCGATCATACTGTTTTTCTTCGTTCCCCCTGCGGCGGTAATGGTTTACTTCGGCGTGATATTTTTCTTTCTTGCACCGCTGATGTTCGGCTTTGGAACGTTTTACTGGAACATTGTTACCACCGGAGAAACACGGGTAGGGAGTATTTTCACGTTTTTCCGGAATGGCGGCTATATGCGGTCGGTTGGGCTGTTTTCCCTTCTTTTTCTCATCGGTCTGGGCGTTTCCATTGCGGCCATGCTTCCCACGATGCTCGTAACGCTCGTGTGTATGTTCCAGCTTGGCTCCAATGCCGCGGGCCTGCTTCTTGCGAACCCCAATATCGGGGAGAATACCCTGAACATGCTGCTGACTGAGCTGGTAAGCGCCCATATGCTGTGGCTTTTGATCGCCCTTATCCTGTGCTATTTCCTGGCTATAGCCCTCATTCTGATTGCATACATGTTCTTTTTCCCGACTCCCTTCGTCCTCATGGCGCATCCGGGCATGAAGCCGACTCAGTGCATTTCCTGGGGAGTTCGCTGCGCTTGGGGCTTTAAGGGGCAATTTCTGCTCTGTATGCTGGAATGCCTCGGCTTTTCCATTGTGCTCAGCGTGGTAACAAACTGGCTGCACAGCATTTCTCCTTATTTCGATATTCTTTCATTGGTTCTCATGCTGGTGCTGGGCGTCGGCGGGGTGATCTATTTCACTACGCTGATTGCCACGGTGGCGCGTGTGGCGCTGGATACGCATATGCCGATGCCGCAGACCCCCGCGCCGCCCCACACGGGTGTGAGCCCCGAAGAGGATGAGGCGCAGGAGTTTTCCGGAGTCGAGTCGCTGCTGCCGGAAGAAGAAGCACCGGCGCCGAATCCCTTTCTGCAGCCGGAGCCCGAAATAGAGGAAGAGCCGGCGGTCCGGCAGATACCGAAGCTTGCGCCGCTCGTGCCCCCGGAACCTCCCGTGCCGCCGGAGCAGCCGGGCCCGCTCACGCCTCCTGTGGAAGAGAACGGCCTGCCTTCTGATCTTGACGCAGATACGGATTCCGGCCAGGATACAGATGGGCTCCTGTAACGTTTCCTGAGGGAAAAAGCAAAGTAAAAAA
>CAUBKG010000100.1 GCA_958436475.1 uncultured Clostridia bacterium | reverse complement strand
CTGCGTCGCCGGTTCTGTCGTCGGTTCCGTTACCGGCTCCGTCGGGTCTACGGGCGTATTCCCGCCCTTGTCTTCAATGATGATATCGTCGAAATAAGCTTCGAACGCGCCGTTTGCGTTCTTTTCATAACCGATCTGAATCTGCTTGATCGTGCGGCCGATGAGGTCGCCCTTGCCGATGACGCAGGTAACCTTCTGCCACTGGCCGACCGTTCCGCGGGCGGTTGCGGGCGAGATAGCGGCGCCGTTCTGATCGGTGTAGCCGGAACGCGCGCGGAGGGTCGCGCCCGAATCGAACACGAGGTCGATGCCGGTATTTTTGCCGTTTTCATTTCCGGTGTATTTCCAATAGCTGAGGGTCATGCCTTCAGTTACCTTGATGGATGTATCGGAAATGTGATAATAATACGAGCCGTTTCCGGAAGAATTGCCCGTGAGTTTCACGGTATAGCTGCCGGTGTGGGACTTGGAAGCATCCTTCGTGATCGCGCAGGAGGCTCCCGAAACATTCTGCTGGCTCGCAACGCCCGGATTCTTAAAGCAGGGGTCGAGCTTTAAATCCGAATTGCCCGAAGGATAGGTCGCATGCAGGCTTTCAAAGCTGTTGCGGTAATAGATCGGGCCCTCGGAGTGCGCGATCGGCACTTCATTTGTGAGCGCCTGCTGGCCCTTGATCACACGGGCCGCCGCGCCTGCAAGGCGAAGGTAGAAATCGGAAGAAAGCCAGGTGCCGTCTGTGCTTAGGGTGACGAACGCCTGGTCGGTGGGGACCATGAAGCTGTCGCTCGCGGCCTTCATGATGGCTGTTCCCTCGTCATATTCATCGAACATGGCGAAATAGAGCTGGCCCACGCCCGCGTTTTTCAGCGCCTTGACCTGCATCCAGAGGAAGTTGCCCTCGTTTCTCGGGATCTGGTTCGGGCCGGCGCTGTTTTCCATCCAGAGGCCCCACGAGAAACCGGACCAGATAACCGGCTGGTAGTCGATTCCCTTCTGGCGGCAGTAGGTGAGGTCCGGAAGGATCATATTGTTGACGAAGCCGTTATACGAGTTCTGATCCCCGTAACGGCCGACCGTCCACGGAGAGATCATATCGAAATTATCATACGCTTTGCGGAAATTCGAGAGGGACTGGCCCGGCTCGGAGTTTGCGCGCCATGCGCCGTCGATACCGCCGATGACATAGCATCCGCGGGAGCGCAGGAAGTTGGTGATTTCGATACACTGTTCCGGTGTGCCCACACGTTCAGACACCCCGAAGCCCCACAGGCACACGACCGGCTTGCCGTTTACCGTGGCATAGGAATCGGAATTAAGGAGGCCGTAAGACTGCTCGATATTATAGACCCAGTCGAACTTGATATCGTCGATGAAGGAGGCCTGCTCCGCGCCGCTGATATCGTACATAATGTAGAAGATGCGGTCGGTGCGCTCCGCAGACTGCTTGATCTTCACCGGGAGCTGGGCCTGCGTGTTGGAGGTGGTTACATGGCCCTTGATGCTCGGACTGAAACGCTGGATGGCAACGCCGTCGATGCCGTATTTCTGCATCCAGTTGAAATGGGTATCCACCACGTTTGCGTTATTGGATTTGAAGAGGACGGCCGGACTGCCGTCGCCAAGATTGGCAAAGCCGCTCTGGGCAAGCGCGTCGCTCGAATATTCGGAGGTATCCGGATAATAATCGAACGTCATGTTGCCCACGCTCGGCCACTTGGACTGACCGCCGCCCCAATGGGTCCAGCTCTCATTCGCGGAGCCGGTGTCGAACCAGCCCTGGTAGCCCGCGATAGACTTGCCCTTAAATTCGGAATAGCTGCTGCCCGTACCGGTGACCAGCGGCTCGGAAGCCGGGTCTGCGGAACCGAAGCGGATGGACACGTCTTTTATGTAATTCGTCTTGTTGGAAAAGCTGCCGATGCGGAAATCACAGCCGTTGTTCTGTGCGTTTTTGAACTGGGCGTTATCGATATAAATCGACGCGGTGATCCACTGATTGGACCCCGATTTCGTGATCTGCGCAATCTGGTAGTTGTTGGAGGTGGAGTTGTACTGGAAGCCGATCGGCTCCGTACCCTCATCGTAATACGTGATGTCTACAATAATGTTGCGAACCGACTGCGGAACCGCAGAATCCGCTGCATTAAAGTAGCCGTACTTTCCTCCTGGAATGATCCGGCAGTTCTGCCCTCCGATATTTCCCGCATAGCTATACGGTTCATTGTTCGGATCGGATACCTGCAGGAAGGTCATATTATTTCCCTGAACGCCGTTCGAAAAATCGACCGAGGCCACCGCGTTCGCTGCGGCGTCTGCCTTCAGGGAAAGGCTGCCGGACGGAACGAACAAGGTTCCGAAAACCAGCAGGAGCGCCAGCGCGGCTGCGCAGGCTTTTCTTGCCCTCTTCAAAGTGAATCACCTTTCTTCCCGTTTTTTTGAGGGGACACAAACGCCCCTTAGGATACATTTTAGTATAGCAAATTTTTGTGCGATTTTCTATAGAACAAACGCCAAAAAATCGTCGGATTATCTAGTAATATTCACAAACGGAATCCGTTTTTGTTTCCTTTAACGAACTTACCCCCCGGCTACGGCCAAATACGAGCCTATCTCGATATCATTTCATTCATAAGATAAGCTCATCTTTATCCTGCGGCCTTGCAAGCCCTGATGTTTGCTTGCAGGGAGATCCCGCGGATTTTTTCATATAGAAGCACCGCATAGCAAGGCGCCTCTCAGAACGGAAAAAGAGCAAAAAAGCCCCCGCCCCTTTCGGCAAAGGGCGGAGGCTAAAAAACTTATTTTGTTACAGAAGGCTGACGCGCGATAGGGAGAAATCGCCTGAGAAACGGCTCTTTTCCCGCCAT
>CAUBKG010000099.1 GCA_958436475.1 uncultured Clostridia bacterium | reverse complement strand
CGGAGACGGTGGGATTCGAACCCACGAGCCCGTGAGGACTACCTGATTTCGAGTCAGGCCCGTTATGACCACTTCGATACGTCTCCCTATCGTTCAGCCCCGGGCTGCCGGAGAAGAACGCTCGTCTATTGTATAATACCCGGGGCCGTTTTGTCAAGAACATTGCGCGCGCAGCGGCAGACGCACGGTAAATTCGCTTCCCTCGCCCGGAC
Organism: uncultured Clostridia bacterium; assembly: GCA_958436475.1. Classification (GTDB taxonomy): domain Bacteria; phylum Bacillota; class Clostridia; order Oscillospirales; family Acutalibacteraceae; genus CAUBKG01. The sequence continues at coordinate 2,655 of CAUBKG010000099.1, read as the reverse complement.
GGCTTTCGAGGCGTATTGTGCCCTCGTACAGCTGCACGATATGCTTCACGATGGAAAGGCCGAGTCCCGTGCCGCCCATTTCCCGCGAGCGGCTTTTATCCACGCGGTAAAAGCGCTCAAAAATTCGTTCCTGGTGCTCGGGGGCGATGCCGATGCCGTCGTCTTTCACAGAGAATACGAAATCGTCCCCTTCCCTTCGGGCGGACACCCATACCCCGCCGCCTGCGCGGTTGTATTTCACGGCGTTGTCGATCAAGTTGGTAAAAAGCTGGCTGAGACGCTGAGGCGAAGCGCGGAGGGAAAGCCCCGGCTCGAGCTGCGCGTGCAGGGCCACCTTCTGCTTTTCCGCAATGGGGCGGATTACCCGGAGCACCTTTTGAAGCGTCTCCGTGGCGCAGCACGGCTCGGAAGCGGCCTCCCTGCCCGACTCGATCTCCGAAAGCTGGAGCATATCCTCAATCAGGTTCTGCAGGCGTTCGGCCTCGATATCGATGATCTCATAAAAGGAAGCGCGCGTTTCCTCATCCCGCTCGGCGCTGCGCAGCAGGTCCACATAGCCGCGGATGGAGGTGAGCGGCGTTTTGAGCTCATGGGTAACGTTGGCCACGAACTCGCTTCGCATCTGCTCGAGGCGGCGAAGCTGGGTCACATCCGATATGACGGCGAGCGTGCCGTGCCCGCCGGATATCGGTGCGGCGTAAATATTGAGGATGCGTTTTTCCGGGTCCATCCGTTCGATCTCACGGCGGATGGGGGAGCCCTCTTCTTCGGCGCGCCGCATCAAAGCCGAAAGCTGGGAGAGGATGAACGTCCCCTCCAGCGGCTGCCCCTCGCGGATATGCTCCGACTGCAAAATCCGGCCCGCGCTGCCGCTCGCAAGAAAGACCTTGCCCTCGGTATCCGCGGCGATGACGCCGTCGTCGAGGCTGTCCAGCACGGCGGTGAGGTGGGCGCGCTGCTCCCGGAGCTCGCCCATCGTCTTCTGCATGGAATCGGCCATCGTATTGAAGGTGTTGGCCAGCATCTCCAGCTCGTCCCCGGAAGCTACCTTCGCGCGGCGGCGCAGGTCTCCGGCGGTCAGGTCCGCGGCGGCCCCCGCAAGCTCCTGCACCGGCTTCAGGATCCGCCGGTGGAAGACCCCGGCGCTTACCATGGCGGCGACGCCGCCCACCAGCATGCCTGCAAGCGCGCAGCCGAACAGGAGGTACGTTACTCGGTTCTGCTCGGCCATAGACATGGAAATGCGCAGCACGTTCCCATCCTCGGCGCGGATGGCGGCATAATACATCTGCTCGCCCGTGGTCTCGCTCCGGCGGGAGGAATATCCCTTGCCCTCCTCCAGCGCCCGGCGGATCTCCTCGCGCTGCCGGTGGTTTTCATATTCTCCATGCCCGATGCTGTCCGCAAGGACGGCGCCGGATGGCGAAACGATCGTGATGCGGAAATCCTGCCCGCCCGAAAGCAGGTCGGCCGTGCGTTCTTCCACATATTCCTGCGGGGCCATCTGCGTATACTCCACATCCCCCCGCAGAAGGATCAGGATGGAATCGAGGCGCTCCTGCATCTGGGAAAGCTGAATGCGGCTGACCAGCGTCATGGCGAGGGTAAAAGCCACCATGAGGCCCAGAAAGATCGTGAGCGCATGGCTGACGCGAATCTGCTTTTTCATGCCTTTTGCTCCTCTTTCTCCGGCAGACGGAACCGGTAGCCCACACCGCGGATGGTCTCGATGAACTGCGGACGCTCGGGCTCCGATTCGATCTTCTGCCGCAGGTAACGGATGTGAACATCTACCGTGCGGGTATCTCCGTAATACCCCACTTCCCACACCTGGTCGAGCAGCTGCTCGCGGCTCATGACCCGGCCGCGGTTGCGCAGGAGCACCGCCAGCAGGTCAAATTCCTTCGGCGTGAGCTCCACTGTTTTTCCGCCCTTCTTCACGCGATGGCCGGCAAAATCGACCACAAGCTCCCCGGCAGACAGCTCTTCCGCGGGGCGTTCGGTAAAATAGTCTCTCCGGCGCAAAAGGGCTCGCACACGAGAGGCAAGCTCCTTCACGGAGAAGGGCTTGGTCAGGTAATCGTCCGCCCCCATCTCGAGGCCCACCACCTTATCGAGCTCGTCCGAACGGGCGGTGAGCATCAGCACCGCTATTTTCCGCGTTTCCTCCTTGGCCCGCAGGCGGCGGCAGACCTCGCAGCCGTCGGGGAAAGGCATCATCCAGTCGAGAATAATGGCGTCCGGCTTCTGGTGTGCCACTGCGGCTAACAGGCTGTTTCCATCGGAGAATTCCTCCGTGCGGTAGCCCGCATCCCGCAGCGCAACGGTCACGAGCCGCCGGATGCTGGGTTCATCGTCCACAATATAAATCAGGTCAGACACCGTTTCCCTCTCCTTTTCCCCATGGGTTCCGTCTTATTTCTATGTTTTCTTTCCTTTTTCGAAGCTGCGCGTTCATGGCATGATCTCCCGTTCCCGGTGGTTGCCGCGTTTTCGCGGCGGGCCGGTGAGGGCATTGGCCGGTATAATAATCGCTTTAAGGTTATTCTGCCGTGGACGCGGAGCGTGAATGGTATAATTGCCCATCCCGCCGCTCCGGCGGCGTGGGGGCATGAAGCCGGTATAATAACCGCTTTGCGGTTATTATACCATGAA
>CAUBKG010000098.1 GCA_958436475.1 uncultured Clostridia bacterium | reverse complement strand
AACCGCAAAGCGGTTATTATACCTGCCTTATGCCCCCACGCCGCGAAGCGGCGGGATGGGCAATTATACCATTCACGCTCCGCGTTCATGGTATAATAACCGCCTTATGCCCTCATCGGCTCGCCGCGAAGCCGCGGCAACCGCCGGGAATGGGCAAATTATATCATTCGCGCGCCTGCGCTCATGATATAATTACTTTTAAGAAGTATCAGCAACGTTTGTATGATTGTGAGGAAGAATCATGAAAAAGCTCAAAACCATTTTTGTCGTAATGTTATGTGCCGCCATACTCCTTCCGGCCGCGCGGCCCCTGGATGCGGCGGGGATAGCACCGACCGGAGGCTCCTTGCTTTCCGATATTTATACCGATAAGGCAATGTATCACCCGGGGGATACGGTCACCGTCACCTTAGAGCTCACCAACAGCACCGGTGCACAGGTACACAACGGCACGGCAAAAATACAGGCCCGGCACTTGAACGTGGAAACAGGGGAGGCGGTATGCCGAAGCTTTTCCCTTGCAAGCGGCGCCTCACACAAGCTTGAAATAGGCTGGAGCGCGCCTGCGGCGGATTTTACGGGTTATTTGCTGGAATGTGATATTTACGATGAAAATGGCAGCCTCATGGATTCCGGTAGTGTGGGCGTGGATGTTTCATCCTCCTGGGTGAAGTTCCCGCGGTATGGATATTTGTATGATTTTAACGAATCGGCCGATACCTCGGCAAAAATTGAAGAAATGAATCGATATCATATCAACGGCATTGAGTATTACGACTGGCAATACCGCCATCATGAGCCTCTGCCGTCCTGGAGCACCTCTGAAAATATCGGCACATGGCAGGATTGGGCCGGCAGAACCATTTGCGGAAGCACCATTCAATCCTATATTGAGGCGGCGAAATCCAGGAACATGGTGAATATGGCATACGATATGATATATGCCGGCACGGATGACTTTTTCAAGGATAACGCCGTCACAAACACATGGAAAATACGGCATAAAAGCAGCGGCGAAGAATTCTGCTTTACCATGGGCGATTCGCCAAGCGGCAACGGGCATTTGTATTTTGTCAATCCGCTTCACACAGACTGGCAGAACCATATCTTTTCTGAGATAACCCGCGCCGTTGATACGGTGGGGTTCGATGGCTTCCACGGCGACACCGTAGGCGATTGGGGGGAAATGACCGATTATTACGGCTGCCCACTCGGTAAAACAGAAGACGGGCGGGATATTTACAGCGTTGCCGATACATATAAGCCGTTCCTCAATTCGTGCAAGGACGCTTTGGGCGAGGATATGTATTTGTCCTTCAACCCGGTCGGCGCGAAGGGAATCCAGAATGCAAATGCCAGCCGAAGCGACGTGCTCTACACGGAGTTCTGGCCGTGGGACTCAAACCGTTACGGCGAGCTGTACGATACCTATTATTCCCTTGCCCGTGAGGTGGAGGATTCCATGGCAGACAGCACGGCGGTATCCATAGACGGTAAGGGTCAGTCCTTGGTGGTAAAGGCGTATCTCAATTATACCGCCGATAAGAACAAGCCCATGAATGAAGCGGCCGTCCGGCTGTGCGATGCGGTCTGCTTTGCATCCGGCGGCTCCCGCATTGAGGTCGGCAACGGCAGCGGCATGCTGCACCATGAGTATTACCCGAGCGATACCGTCATGAGCGGGCAGCTGCAGGCGAGCGTCCGCGATGTTTATGATTTTGCCGTAGCCTATGAAAATTTACTGAGGGACGGCCAGGCAACCACCGGTAACGCGGTTGAAATAGAGGGGGTTCCCACCTCGCGGAACGGCTCTTCCGACACGGTATGGACATATACGCGCGCCGACGGCAACTATGAAATCCTGCATCTGATCAACCTCGTGGATACCGACAACAAATGGCGCGATGAAGACTGCACCAAACCGGCACCTGCCAGGCAGGAGAACCTTACGGTTAAGTATTACTGCACAAACGATGTAAATGCCGTTTACATGGCCTCCCCCGACGCTGACGATTGCCGCAGCAAGAGCCTCCGGTTTTATAAAGGCACGGATGAGGGCGGCCGTTATGTGAAATTTGTGGTTCCGTCACTCGAGTATTGGAATATGATCTATATGTCCGATACGGCGGAAGGCAACCTCAGCCCCGATGGTGCAAAAGAAGACGCTCCTTCCTTTTCCATAGAGGCGGAAGCCGGGACGCTTACATCTGCGGGAGGCAGCCCGGCCATCGAAGCCAATGCGCTGGCTTCGGGCGGAAGGTATGTTCACGATATCGGCCTGCAGCAGGGGGATGTGTCCTTTACCGTGCCTGAGGGCACAGCCCACGGAATTTACTCGCTGGAGCTCGGTTACTCCTCTGCAACGAACGGCAGGGTGCGCGTAAGCGTAAACGGAGCCGATTATACTGCGGATTATAAAAAGACCTCGGACAGCTGGATTTTCGAATATGGGCATACGGTTGCGGTTAACAATATCGAGCTGAACGCCGGCGATGTTATCACCATCCAGGATGCCGAGAGCAATTGCTGGATCTGGCTCGATAAGCTCGATGCATACCTCATCGAAGCGAGTGAAGAAGTTCCATCCTTTTCCATAGAGGCGGAAGAGGGGACGCTTACATCTGCGGGAGGCAGCCCGGCCATCTCAGCCAGTGAACAGGCTTCGGGCGGAAGGTATGTTCACGATATCGGCCTGCAGCAGGGGTATGTGTCCTTTACCGTGCCGGAGGGCACAGCCCGCGGAATTTACTCGCTGGAGCTCGGTTACTCCTCTGCAACGAACGGCAGGGTGCGCGTAAGCGTAAACGGAGCCGATTATACTGCGGATTATAAAAAGACCTCGGACAGCTGGATTTTCGAATATGGGCATACGGTTGCGGTTAACAATATCGAGCTGAACGCCGGCGATGTCATCACCATCCAGGATGCCGAGAGCAATTGCTGGATCTGGCTCGATAAGCTTGATGCATACCTCATCAGCGAGCTTACGCCGGAAGCGCGTACCGATCTAATTATCACAGACGTCCGCGCCGCCGCTTCGGCCGTGCGGAAAAA
>CAUBKG010000097.1 GCA_958436475.1 uncultured Clostridia bacterium | reverse complement strand
GGTCGTAGGTTCGAGTCCTACTTGAGGAGCCAGAAAAGCACCCAGGGCATTGGCCCTGGGTGCTTTTTTATCTTCGTGCAGAACTCAAGGCTGCACCCCGAGCCCCGGCAGCCGTGCGGCTGTTAACTGGTTCGAGTCCCACCCCCGGAGTCACGCCGGAGCAAGCTATGTATCGCTTGCTCCGATTTTTCTTTGCAGAAAAGCATCCGCCCGCATCCTTGCCCCTCCTTTTCCCCGAAAAGCCAAGGGCTTTTCGGGGGGCCCGCTAACCCGTTAGAGTCATCAAAGGGATATATCTATTCTGTTTCGTTATAGCTTCTCGCCTTTTTGGCGGTATAATTAAAGCAAAATAGGTCATGTGACAGGATTTACGCAATAAAACAATTTTTCGGAATTAATTACGAAAAGAGTTCTTTTACTGGTCGCTCCATTTGTTTTGTTTCTGCTTTGTATGCCTGTGCAGCCCTGTGTGACCTATCAAACAGATTTTAACGCGCAAGTACTGCCTGTTGAGGATTCCCTTGCATTGTCGGACGTGATCCGAGTCAACCGCATTCGGTTAACGCTGCAGCAGAGCGGAGAACAGTCGGTTGTTTTTGAAATCATGCGAAAGCTTCGCTCTTCTATTTTTTGATACCATTCATACCGGCTGCTTCTCTGACGCTGCTGTTTTTTATGTTCAAGTATGGTAGTGTTAGGATATGTGGGTTCCTAATCAATAAAAAACATAAACAGTAAATGGAAGGAAGCTCGCCGGCACTATGTGATCTGAGCGGTGGCTGGCAGCGCAAAGGGAGGAATCAATGTCTCCTGCAGCTTTCAGGAATGAGGCAACTTCAGGAGGAAGAAAAACATGACTTCGATTGAAAAAAAGGCAAGAAGGAAAAAGGCATTGGATAGCGTGCTGATTTTTATGCCGAACGGATTTGCCATTATGCTTCTTGTGAATTACGTTGAATATGTGCTGAAGGGGAGAATCTATAAAAAGCATATGGTGCAGATGCTCCTGTTAACGTTTCTGTTGGAGCTTTTGATCGTATTGTCAGATGTTTACTTCGGGCCGGGTGATATGCTCTTATCCGAATATTTTGAGCAAATGGGGTTGCCGGGGGGTTGGCTGGTAAATGATATGCTTGTATCCATTCCCTGCTCTTATGTGTTTTACCGGTTTCACAGCCGCTTTATGAAGCGCCGGTTTTACTGGTGGTTAGACAGCATGTAAGGTCCCGAATGAAAAATGCCGTTCCGCCGGTTTTCCAGCGGAACGGCAGGCAACGTACAGGGACACAAACGCAATAAAGATAATCCCTTTCGTGCCAAAAGTATTATATGAGAAAGCGAAGGACGTATTCCTGTAAAATTAATCCAAGCAGCGTGGGCTAAAAACTTGCAATCGGAATCAAGCGAAAATGCATAAATATCGCTTGCATTTTTTCACAGCTTGTGCTATTATAATATGGCTTTACATAGTTACTTAGTTGGAGGTTTCTTCTTTATGGGTGCTTGGGAAATTATCGTTGGAATTCTTGTTTTACTTTTCGCTGTGGCGATTATTGCTATCGTCCTGCTCCAGCAGAGCCGGAGCGCAGGCCTTTCCGGAACGATTGCCGGCGGCGCCGATACCTTCCTGAGCAAGGGAAAAGCAAAATCGGTGGATGCGAAGCTCGCCTCGTTCACGAAGTATGCTGCCATCATTTTCGTAGTTCTTATTCTGGCGGCCAACGCAATTATGATTTTTGTAAAATAAGCTTTGCACTTAGGGCCGCCCGGTTTTTGTCCGGGCGGCTTTTTATTAATTACGGAAAAAGCGCTCTCATCGCGAATGCACCGCGCCAGATTGTGCGGACAGCACAATCTGGCGCGGTGCAGAGAGCGCCTTTTTTGTGGCTTGTTTTATTGATTTGCCTTGAGCCATGCTTCTGCTTCGGTCTTCTTTACCGGGCAGACGGCCTCTTCCGGATATTTGCTTTCCGCGCCGCCCAAGCCATAGAAAAAGTAGGCGCCGGTGCGGGTCTGGTAGAGGGATTCCTCATATCCGGCGGGATCGCCGAAGGTTCCAACATAGATCGTTCCCAGCTTTTTAGCGGTATCGGTATTATAGGTTTTTCGATTTATAACGGCTTTCATAAGCGTCTCCTTTCCTGCTCATGGTTTTATTCTTATTTTATAGCATAACTGCCCGGCGTTGCAAGTCGAAAAATGCGATTAAATTAGTACTTGACTACTTTTCGGCGTATTGCTATAATAATGTACGTTGCCAGTGTGATTCTTAAGGAATTTCACAATAGAAATTATGCTACTGTGGCTCAGTTGGTAGAGCAGCTGATTCGTAATCAGCAGGTCGCCGGTTCAAGTCCGGCCAGTAGCTCCACGTCGTCGCGGACTATGTATCGTTCGCGGCGGCTTTTTTTTGAAAAGCCGCCGGCTCGCTCACGCCGTCGCTCCTCCTTTCCGAAAAAGGTCACGCCCGGCTCCGTCTGCGCGGTTGTAAGCGCCCTCGCGACGCCTCCGCGTGCTACCAACCTTTTTCGGTATGTGCTGCTCTTTGCAAGCCGATGACCGACCATTCCCACTATTTTTTACCGATGAAGAGCTGGAGCGGGAAATACACAAAACGATTGCAGACCGCTTTTTAAAATAAAAACCGGATGGAGAGCATAATCCCCATCCGGTTGCTTTTTTGTTTAATGACAGTTTCCGTTCCCGCCGCAGCCTTGATGATTTTCTCCGCACGCATGGCCCGGCTCATGGTGGTGCGGGCAGTGAACGGTGGGATCGTGTAAAAGAGCGCCGCTGAGGAAGGCTTCCGCCGCCCCCTTGGCACTTCCGGAGGCTCCGGCAATGAGCCGGATACCGGCTGCCTCGAGCGCGTCCTTAGCGCCCTGCCCGATGCCCCCGCAAATGAGCACATCCACGCCGTTCTGCTTTAAGAAGCCGGCGAGCGCACCGTGCCCGCCGCAGTCCGCAGGGAGGAGGGATTCGGAAACGATTTTGCCGTTTTCCGTCTCAAAGGAGGCAAACACCTTCGTATGACCGAAATGCTGGAATACCAGCCCGTTTTCATAGGTTACCGCAATTTTCATAGTA
>CAUBKG010000096.1 GCA_958436475.1 uncultured Clostridia bacterium | reverse complement strand
GCTTTGCGGTGTTTCTGCCCCGAAAAACCATATTTACCCTTGTACACCGAGGGTACGAATACAAAAGACTTTTTATGGAACTTTCTTCTGCTGTTTCTTCTGTGCGGCACGGGAATCTATTTCACCATCCGCCTGCGCTTCGTGCAGGTGCGCAAGTTCGGGGAAGGCTGGAAGCGGGTATTCGGCGGGCTCGGCCGGGGAAAATCGGCCGACCGCATGGGGATGAGCTCCTTCCAGTCGCTCGCCACGGCCATTGCCGCCCAGGTGGGAACGGGCAACCTCGCGGGCGCCGCCACCGCCCTTTTGTACGGCGGGCCGGGCGCGGTGTTCTGGATGTGGGTTTCCGCCTTTTTCGGCATGGCCACCATTTTCAGCGAAGCCACCCTCGCGCAGAAATACCGCACGATGCAGGACGATGAGGTCACGGGTGGCCCGGTGTATTATATCCGCCGCGCCTTTGGGGGAAGGCTCGGGCGGGTGCTGGCGGCGCTTTTCTCTGTTTTTCTCATTTTTGCCCTGGGCTTTGTGGGGAATATGGTGCAGTCCAATTCCATCGGGGATGCGTTTTCCTCGGCCTTCGGCGCAAATCCCGTGGTAATCGGAATTGCGGTCGCGGCCGCGGCGGGGTTTGTGTTCGTGGGCGGCGTGAAACGGCTCGCCTCGGTCACGGAAAAAATCGTCCCCTTCATGGCGCTGTTTTATATTGTAGGGTGCCTTGTGATCGTCGGGTTCCACTATCAAAATATCCCCGAAGCCTTCCGCCGGATTTTCGTGGGCGCTTTTTCGCCCGAGGCGGTGGGCGGGGGCGTGCTCGGCGTCACCATGCAGAAGGCTATCCAGTACGGCGTGGCCCGCGGCCTTTTTTCGAATGAAGCGGGCATGGGCTCCACCCCGCACGCGCATGCGCTCGCCAAGGTGAAGGACCCGTGCGAGCAGGGAATCGTCGCCATGATGGGCGTGTTTATCGATACCTTCGTCATCCTGACCCTCACCGCCCTTGTGGTTCTCACCACCGGCGTGCTGGGAAGCGGGGCGGAGGGTGTAACCCTCCCGCAGCAGGGCTTCGAAACGGTATTTGGGCGGTTCGGCGCGGCGTTTATTGCGGTGTGCATGCTGTTTTTCGCCTTTTCCACTATCATCAGCTGGTATTTCTTCGGGGAGATGAATGTGAAGTATCTCTTCGGAAAAAGGGCGGTCAGGTTTTACGCGCTCTTAGTGGTGGCCTTCCTGATTCTCGGCTCCGCACTGAAGGTGGATTTCGTGTGGGCGCTGGCAGACCTGTTCAACGGCCTCATGGTGATTCCGAACCTTCTCGCGCTCCTCGCCCTCAGCGGGATGGTTTCCGCGCTCCTCAAGCGGTACGACAGCCGCCGGCTGCGCCGCAGGCGCTCCCGCCGGGAGGAAGAATAAAAAATAGCCGCAAGAGAGGGGACATGTTTGCGGCAGAAGAGATCAGCGGCTATTTTTTTGCGCATGCGGTCTCTTCGAGGCCGCGCGCGGAGATTTCACGTCCGTTGCCCGTGCAGCGGGCAACATGGACAATTTTTATAGATTGCCCCAGGCAATCTATAAAAAATGCGATGAGAATTTTCTCATCGCATTTTTTTATGATTCGGAAGACGGCTGTTCCATGCATGCGGGCTTATATTTGACGATTACGGCAACATCCGCGCTGCCGCCCCCGAAGGGGGAATTACGGCTGCGGCGGGCCGAGTACGATGCCCGTGATGGCGCACAGGATGCCGCCCACGGGGAAGGTGACCCAGCAGATGTTCCAGAGGTCCCAGAGGAACCCGCCGAGCAGGAACAGGATGGTGGCGACGAGCATGATGCAACCGCAGATTTTGCCGTTCAGCTCTTCCTTTTTCTTTTGCTCCGGGTCGGCGGCAAGGTTGTTCTGGCGGTTATATTCCTGCACATTGTATTTCGCCTTCTGTATCCCCGCGTAAATAAAGACGGGCGCGGCGGCAGTGATGAGGAGCAGGAGGGGGGAGACTGTCAGAGAAGCCCAGCGGTCGGGGTCGAACCCGGCGGGCATGGAAACCGCTTCGCTTGCAATAACCCAGATGATGCCGGCAAAAATCATGGCAATGGCCGCGGCGATGAGGAAGGGGAAGCGGCGGTCGAACCGGCGCACGCGCTCCGCATCGTAGCTGGTGCGGATGGAAGGATGGGTCTTCACGAAGTCCCCATGGCGGATGCCGCCGATCACGAGGGTCATCACGCCCAGCACGATGAAGCACATCATCACCACCGTGCCGAGGATTTCGGAAAGGCCCGCCCCATAGAGCACGAGCAGCAGGGTAACGCCCAGCAGGACCAGGCCCACCCCCGTGCAGATGGCCGCGGTAAAGCGGTTCATGTGGCGGTCGTAGGACTTCCCCTCATCGCAGAAGCCGGTTTCCAGATTGCCGCGCACCAGGTCATCCATATTGCAGGAAAACAGCTCGCACAGCTGCAAAATTTTCTCCATTTCCGGAAAGCTGCCGCCGCTCTCCCATTTGGAAACGGACTGCCTGGAAACAGCCAGCCGCTCCGCCAGTTCCTCCTGCGTGATGCCCTTCTGACGCCGCAGGAATTGCAGGTTTTCTCCAAAGCTCATAAACAAATCATCCATTCCGCCGCTTCGCGCCGGCATAAATTTGGAAGGGAAGCGCCGCCCTTATCACGCGAAGCAGAGAGCTGATAAGGTGGTTTTTGCGCTTCGGGGCGGACGGGAACGAAGCGGGCAAAGCCGCCCGACGTTTTCCCTCGGGAAGGAATATGTGAATATTATTCACACAACGTTCTTCCTTTGGTTTGGCGCGGGGCAGAGGGTGCGCCGCTTTCTTCCGCCGCCGTACACAACCTATCATGGAACGGCGCGGGGCGCCACCAAATTGCGGTTGCGTTTTCAAAAAGGCATGTAACGTTCCGGTTGCAGTGCTTGAAACAGAAGGGATTTCGGTAAAGGCGCCTCCATCCGCGTAGGGGCGGCCGCCAGCCGGGAACTTATTCGGCCTTATTTTTGGATTTTGCGGCCAGGATACTTTCTACAGCGTAGGGGCGGCCACCGGCCGCCCGCCGAAAGCAAAATTGCCCGCCCGCAGAAGGCCATGCAGAATGTACAGGACAGGACG
>CAUBKG010000095.1 GCA_958436475.1 uncultured Clostridia bacterium | reverse complement strand
ATGGCGGGAAAAGAGCCGTTTCTCAGGCGATTTCTCCCTATCGCGCGTCAGCCTTGTAGAGATCTGGAACAAAAAGAAGAGAAAAGAGGAGAGAAAAACGAATTTTTTATTGACACAGAAGGGCTTTCTGATATATAATTCAAATCTGCAAGGGTATCAAACAAGGGTTACGTCTGCCCGCAGCCGGGCAGAGACAATATAACCGCAGGGCGGAAAAGGCGCCGCCTGTTTTTCAAAGGGAGGTTATCAAATGCTTCGCACCTATCAGCCGAAGAAGCTGCATCGCAAGAAAGAGCACGGCTTCCGCAAGAGAATGTCTACCCGCAACGGCCGCAAGGTTCTCGCGCGCCGCAGGGCAAAGGGCCGCAAACGCTTAACCTATTGATTGAAAGGCCACTTAAAAGCTTTTTAAGTGGCTTTTTTTGCTTTTTGTGTGATTTTTCAAATGGCGGCCTTGCCCTCGGGGAACCGCAGAAGGAAGCAAAACGTGGCAAAATTACCTGCGTTACAAGAAAATAAGGATTTTAAGCGGCTGTATTACCGCGGCAAATCATACGCGCATCCTGCGTTGGTAATCTATTTTATGAGAAACCGCGCGGGATTTAGCCGCATCGGGCTGACGGCGAGCCGAAAAATCGGAAACGCGGTCACCCGCAACCGGGCGAGGAGAGTCATCCGGGAAGCCTACCGGGCCGTCTCTCCCGAAATTGCGCCCGGCTATGATATCGTCTTTGTAGCGAGAGGGAAAACAGCCCGCATGAAAAGCACCGAGCTCCAGCCGGTCATGAAGAAGCTGTTCTGCGAGGCGGGCCTGTACCGGAACGCGGAACGCGCCGGCGGGGAGAAAACAGGGAACGGCTGAAATGGTGGGAAAGCTGCTCGTCAAATTGATCCGCTATTATCAGAAGTGCATTTCCCCGATAAAAACGCCCTGCTGCCGGTTTATTCCCACCTGTTCGCAGTATGCGGCGGAGGCTATCGAAACGCATGGGGTTTTGCGGGGAGGCCTGCTCAGCATCTGGCGAATCCTGCGGTGCAGCCCGCTGTGCAAGGGGGGCTATGACCCCGTGCCGCCCAAAAAGAAAAAAAAGATCCCGAAAAAATAAGGAGGAATGCCCCAGATGGGTTTTTTTGATTGGATCGTCGTCCCGTTCGGTTATGTATTCCGGGTCTGCTATCATCTCGTCGGGAATTACGGCTTCGCCCTGTTCCTGTTCACCGTGATTTTCCGCCTTCTCTTCCTGCCGCTCAACATCAAATCGCAGAAGGGCACAGCCGGCAGCATGATGATCTCGGGCAAGCAGCAGGCGCTCCGGAAAAAATATGCGGATAATAAAGAAAAACTGAACCAGGAAATGATGCGGATCTACGAGGAGGAAAAGATCAAGCCCACCGCCGGCTGCCTTCCCATGCTCATTCAGATGCTTCTCTTTTATCCGGTTTATTTTGTTATTTATAAGCCGCTCACCTATATCGTCGGCGTGTCGTCCGATGTGATTACCAAGGCGCTCGAAATATTGAGCATCGCCCCGAGTGACCGGTCGGGCGAACTTTCCATCATCCGCCACTTCGGGGAGGATACGATTTCATCCCTCTTTTCTCCGGACGTTGCCGAGCAGATAAGAAGCCTCAATTTTAACCTTTTCGGCATCATCGACCTCACCGGAAAACCGGAAATCAGCCATCCGAACATCCTTTGGCTCATCCCCCTCATGGCGGGCGTCACATCACTGCTTTTCTCCTTCATCAGCATGAAGATGAACAAAACGGCCGCAACGGGCGGAGGCATGGGCGCAATCATGTATATCATGCCGCTTTTCTCGATCTGGATCTGCTTTACGCTCCCGGCCGGCGTCGGCTTTTACTGGACCTGCTCGAACCTCGTCGGCATCCCTCTGCAGATGTTTCTCAATAAGTATTACAGCGCTCCGGTCATCAATGCCCGCAAGGAGCTGAAGGAACGCCGGGAGAGAGAAGAACGGGAACAGAAGATTATGCAGTCCCGTGCATAAAAGGCCGCAATGCGGCTGTGTGCCTAAAAAGAAAGGCGCTTGTACACCGAGGGCAGAAAAAGAACACCACGAATTCGGAGGGAAAACAAAACAATGAACCGTGAAGTAATCGCAACGGGCGCAACCATCGAAGAGGCGCAGGAGGAAGCCCGCCGCCTCTTAGGCGCGGATGAAGAAGCCAATGTGGAATATGAAATCATCGACCTGCCGGTAAAGAAGACCTTAGGGCTGTTCGGCGGGAGCCCCGCAAAGGTGAAGGCCACCATCCAGGTTTCCCCCGCGGAGGACGCGGTGGAATACCTCACAAAAATATTCCGTGAAATGGGCGTGGAAGGCGTTACCCTCACCGTCAAGGAGATGGAGGGCGGCGCGGAGATCACGGCGGACGGCGAGGATATCGGCCTCATCATCGGCCGCCGCGGCGAAACGCTGGATGCGCTCCAGTATCTCGTCAGCCTCTATATCAACCGCAGCAAGGAGGGCTTTTTCCGCATCCTCCTCAATGTGGGCAATTACCGCGAAAAAAGGGAATCCACGCTGCAGGGCCTCGCCCGCCGCGCGGCAATCAACGCCGCGCGCACCGGCAGAAGCACCACCCTCGAGCCCATGAGCCCGTATGAACGCCGCATCATCCACACCGCGGTGCAGAACGTGCGCGGCGCCACCTCCTGGTCGGTCGGCGAAGAGCCCAACCGCTGTGTGGTCATCGGCTCCGAACGCCGGGGAAAGGGCGGCTTCCGGGGAGACAGAAAGCCCCGCGCGCCGAGGCAGGAAAAGGCCCCGGTCCCATCTGCCGAAGCCCCTGCGGAGGAACGCAAGGTGGATGAAACCGCCGTTCCCCTCTACGGCCGGATCGACGTATAAAAACCGCCCCACAAAAGGCACACGGGCCTTTCAGCGGAAACATCCGTGAAGGAAGGCAGGGCAAAAACCCCTTATCAAAATTAACCCGCAGCGGCATGTTCCGAACCGGACGCGTCCCTGCGGGTTATTTATTTTCCGTATCGCTTCCCTTTGGCAGGGCTTTTCACCTCGTAGGGGCCCCCATTGGGCGCCTCTACGGCGGTTCCGGAAAGCGAACGGCATGCTTAGACCTGGCGTAGGGGCGGCCATCGGCCGCCCGCCGAAAACAGAAGGCACAGCAATCAAACG
>CAUBKG010000094.1 GCA_958436475.1 uncultured Clostridia bacterium | reverse complement strand
CATCATTCTGAAAATAGCGGTGAAGCAGCTGGATGGAATTGTTCGGCATCCCGGCGAGGTTTTCAGCTATTGGAAGCTGATTGGAAAGCCGACCCGGCGGAAAGGGTATGTGAAGGGCATGGTGCTTCACAGCGGAACGTTTTGCTATAGAGTCGGCGGCTTATGCCAGCTTTCCAATCTCATTTTCTGGATGACTCTTCATCCCCCGCTTGCGGTGATCGAACGCCACCGCCACGGCTATGATGTTTTTCCCGATTTCAATCGGACCCAGCCTTTCGGGAGCGGCGCAACCTGTTTTTATCCGCATGGGGATTTAATGATCCGAAACGATACGGATCGTGATTTCCAGCTGACGGTCCGGGTGGGTGAAACCCACTTGGAGGGGGAGTGGCGTTCTGTTTTTCCGGCAGAATTCCGATATGAGATTCTTGAAAAGAATCATGAAATGAGATGTGAGTATTGGGGGGGTACAGCCGCCATAACGAGCTGCATCGAAAAACATTCGATCCCGAAGGCGATTTTCTCGGAGAAGAATTTTTGCTGGAAAATCATGCGCTGATGATGTATTCTCCATTTTTCCGGAATCCAGGTGAAAGCCGCTTTTGCTGTATGACAAAGAAAAAGCCGCGTATGCGGCTTTTTTCTTTGTGCAGGTTTCATCATGTTTTTCATCAATTTTGAATTATTTTAACATGTTATGTGCTGTTTTGATATAATTAGTTCGTTGACTTTTCTAAAAAAGGTTGTATTCTGAAAAAGATAAGATAATATGGAAAAGTATTTGGATTTTTCATATCTTTTTCCTTGCATCAGGGCTTACGGGCTGGCCAGCATTTCGATCAGATCGGCCGGCGTTTTTCCCGCCTGCTCCATGGCAGAGTAAAGCGCAGATAATTCCTGCCGCCTTTTCTGAGCAAGAATTTCGTCACGGTTTTTTTGCAGTTCGGTTATTGTGTTTTTGTGCTTGGTGATTTGTGCGTCGATTTTCATGAGCTGCTCATCGTAATCGACGGGCTTTCGAACACCGCGTGGCATAAAAATACCTCCTGTATTTTCAAAGTTTATTTCATTATAAAAAATAAAATGGATGGAAAAGGTCGAACGGAATCGTTCACCAAAAATTTTTTCAATTATTCCGGTATTTTCCGGAGAGAGGAGCCTTGTATGAGCCATCAGTCAGAACAGCTTACCCCAAAGGAAGAAGAGCAGCTCATGCCATATCTGTGCCCTTATTGCGGATGCAGGTATTCAGAGTTCGCTACGTTTCAAAAGTGCAAAGCGCAATGTAAAAAGCACCGCAGGGTTAAAAAGCCGTATGTTTTTAAATAGGAGATCGGAAATCATATAGGATCGTCCGGCGGGTATCGTGTTCTCACGATGCTGCGCGGCTATTTTATTCTTCTTCCGGTTGCAAGGAATTCTTTTGTATGATAAAATTATTCTTAATCGTTTAAAAAGACTATTCTTGAGGGAAAGTTGGATGATGTATGGCAAAAGATTTGGCAAAGATATACGACCCGAAAGAGGTCGAAAGCCGAACCTATGAGACCTGGGAAAAGAACGGATATTTTCATGCAGAAGTAAACGGAAAAAAGAAGCCGTATACCGTGGTGATTCCGCCTCCCAATATTACCGGCCAGCTCCATATGGGGCATGCGCTTGATAATACCCTGCAGGATATCCTCGTGCGCTGGCGCAGGATGCAGGGAAGGGAAACCCTTTGGATGCCCGGCACCGATCATGCTTCTATCGCAACGGAAGCCAAGATCGTGGAGGCCATGGCCAAGGAAGGCATCACCAAAGAAGATATTGGCCGGGAAGAATTCCTTCGCCGCGCATGGGATTGGAAGGAAAAATACAGCGGCCGCATCATCGAACAGCTCAAAAAAATGGGCTCCTCGTGCGATTGGGCCCGCCAGCGCTTCACGCTGGACGAAGGCTGCTCCAAAGCCGTGCGCGAGGTGTTCGTAAAGCTTTATGATAAGGGCCTCATTTACCGGGGCGAGCGTATCATCAACTGGTGCCCGCACTGCTGCACCTCCATTTCCGATGCGGAGGTGGAATACGCCGAGCACGACGGCAGCTTCTGGCATCTTCGCTATCCGCTGACCGATGGCTCGGGCTATGTGGAGCTTGCCACCACCCGCCCGGAAACGCTGCTGGGCGATACGGCGGTGGCCGTGCATCCGGACGACGAACGGTATCAAAAGCTGATCGGCAAAACGGTCACGCTGCCGCTGGTCGGCCGGGAAATCCCCATCGTGGCCGATACCTATGTGGAACCGGATTTCGGGACCGGCGTGGTGAAGATCACCCCGGCGCACGACCCGAACGACTTTGAAGTGGGCCTGCGCCATAACCTCCCGGTCATCAACGTCATGACCGAGGACGCCGTTATCAATGAAAACGGCGACAAATACGAGGGGATGGAGCGCTACGAAGCGAGAAAGGCCATCGTCAAAGACCTCGAAGAGGGCGGTTATCTCGTAAAGGTGGAGCCCATGAAGCACAACGTCGGCTCCTGCTACCGCTGCGGCACCGTTGTGGAGCCGCGCGTTTCGAGGCAGTGGTTCGTGAAAATGGAACCGTTGGCGAAGCCCGCCATCGAAGAGGTGCGCGAGGGCAAGGTAAAGTTCGTGCCCGAGCGCTTTGAAAAAATTTATTTCCACTGGATGGAAAACATCAAGGATTGGTGCATTTCCCGCCAGCTTTGGTGGGGCCACAGGATTCCCGCGTGGTATTGCGAGGACTGCGGCGAGATCATCGTTTCCCGCGAGGACCCGAGCGAATGCCCGAAGTGCCGTTCAAAAAAAATACATCAGGACCCAGATACGCTCGATACCTGGTTTTCTTCGGCCCTGTGGCCGTTTTCCACCCTCGGCTGGCCGGATAAAACGCCCGAACTCGATTATTTCTATCCCACCAACACGCTGGTCACGGGTTACGATATCATTTTCTTCTGGGTGGCCCGCATGATTTTTTCCGCCATCGAGCAGACCGGAAAGGCTCCGTTCGATACGGTGCTGATCCACGGCCTCGTGCGGGACGAGCAGGGAAGGAAGATGTCCAAATCCCTCGGCAACGGCATCGACCCGCTCCTGATTATCGATGAATACGGGGCGGACGCCCTCCGCTTTACCTTAGCCACGGGTAACAGCCCCGGGAACGATATGCGCTTCAGCACAAAGAAGGTGGAAGCGAGCCGCAACTTTGCAAATAAAATCTGGAACGCTTCCCGTTTTATCCAGATGAACCTGCCCTCAGATTTTGTTTTCCGCGGCCTGCCCGAAACGCTGACCCTCGAAGACAAATGGGTGCTCAGCAAATACAATACCTTAGTTAAAGAGGTAACGGATAATCTCGAAAAATTCGAGCTCGGCATGGCCGTGCAGA
>CAUBKG010000093.1 GCA_958436475.1 uncultured Clostridia bacterium | reverse complement strand
TTTGAGGTTTTGTTTTGATTTTCGTATCGCGGCGCGCTCCGTTCGAAGGGAGCCCGCAGGCTGATTTCCACTGCGTAGGGGCGGCCAGCGGCCGCCAGCCGAAAACAGAAGGAGCGGCATATCAAAAACCCGGTGGAACACAGCCAAAGGCAAAGCAAAACCATGGAATAATTAAAAATCGGTTAGAACAGGCGGCTTCTTGGCGCCCCTATACTGAACCGCATCTCTGCCGGAAGCAGTAATTATACCAAGAGCCGCGGAGCCGCTTTGTGGAATGCCGCCGGCCTCTATCCGGCATATTTTCCCAAAGTTCCCGCTTTTTCTTGACTTTGCTTTTCCCCGCATATTATAATACCCTTGTACACCGAGGGTAACCTTGGTCAATTGAATATTTTCGCTTGCGGTTGCATGCTCAGCCATGCATGAAAAGGGAATGTGGTGAGAATCCACAGCAGTCCCCGCTACTGTAAGAAGAACGAACGCCCGGCGCTCCCCGTTTTGGAGCGCGGTTCCGCCACTGGGTTTTTCCCGGGAAGGCGCGGGTCAGTAGGATGACTTCGAAGCCAGGAGACCTGCCGGAAGCGGATCCAAAACCGGTTCATTTCGGCGGAAAATGACGTTTCTCTAGCCCCCTTGCATTTTCGGCCGTTCGTGTTTCGAACGGCCGTTTTGTTTTCTCTCTGTGGGCTCTGTTCGTTCTTCCTGCCGGAAGCCGGCTTTTGGGTATCAAAATTTATCGGAGGAATGAATCATGAACCGCATCCGCAAGCTCTCCGCCGTGCTTCTGGCCGCTCTGGTCCTCGTCTGCACGGCCTTCTCCGCCCTGCCGGCCGCTGCCGACGGCGGCGCGCCGTCTATCGCCGCCACCCTAACGGACGGCCTCCAGCAAAAGGGCAGCCGCAAGACCTTCGACGTCTGGGCGAAGGACGCTTCCGGCAACAAGCTCACTCCGCTCGTCACCCTGAACGGCGAGCCCCTTTCCCCCACCTGGGACGATTCGGTGAAAACCAGCTTCACCCTTCTCTTCACCGAAGCCGATGAGGGCGAAAACATCGTAACGGTTTCTGCCGCCGCAAATGGAAAAACGACCACCGAAACCTACCGTATTTTTTATCAGAAAGCGGAGCCGGGCGAGCAGATCGGCTCGATTTTTCTTTCCGTGGAGCTGATCACCCTCGGAAACGACTGCATTGTGGAGCCGTGCGCCGTCCCCATTTACGAGGGGGAAACCGGCGCGCAGCTGCTGCTCCGCGTCTTACAGGACGAATACGGCCTCAAATGCCATTACACCGGCAGGCCGGAAAGCGGCTTTTATCTTTCGAGCGTGGAATACCCCGCGTATGACAATATCTGCGATGCGCTCCGCACTGCCCTCGAAGACAACAGCTTTACCCTCATGGAATCCGAGGTGGATGAGATCGGCGAATTCTGCTTTACCTTCGGCTCCGGCTGGATGTACTGCGTGAACAACGTCTTCCCGAACGTGGGCTGGGCCGATTACTACCCGGCGGACGGGGACGTGGTACGCTCCCAGTTCACACTGGCCTACGGCTCCGATATCGGCGGCGGCTGGGCTATGGGCGGCGGCGATTCCGGCTTTTTTGACGTGGCCGATAAGGATGCCCTCGTAAAGCAGCTTGCCCTTGCGGCGCAGGCCGGAAAGACCGGTTCGGCCGAATATGAGGCCGCCCGCACGGCATACCTCGCCTACGACGTTTCACAGGAGGAGGCAGACGCCGCCGCGCAGGCCCTTTCCCGTGCGCTCGCTCCGGAGCCTCCTACCACCGAGCCCACAGCCGAGCCTTCCACCGAACCGGAAACCGCTCCTGCAGCCGAGCCCTCCTCGGAGGCGGGTACGGAGCCGGATACTACGGCGGAAACCGAGGCCTCTCCAACCGGAACGGAAGCTCCCACCGGCACCACCGGAGCGGCAGATGCTTCCGAAGCCGCTTCGGAAAGCCCCAAAACGGGCGTTTCCACTGTTTTGCCCGCCGGGCTCGCGGCACTCTGCTGCGCCGCCGTGCTGGCGGCCGCCGGCCGCGCAAGGAAGCAGGCGCGCCCGTAATAAGGCATTGCGCTGCAGGGGCGTATCGAGGCCTCGATACGCCCCTGCCTTTTTCTCCCCGAAAGGAATGATGCTCTATGAAACAGCGGCCCTTCCTCCGCTGCCTCTCCCTTTTGCTTGCCCTTCTCTGCCTTTTCTCCCTTCTGCCGCCCGCACCTGCGGCGGCGTCTCAACCGGATATCACCTCCTGCATCGAAGGGATCATTGCCTGGAAAACGGCGGAAAACGGCTCCCCGCCGGGCGGGGTTCTCATCAACGATGCCTATCTCGAATCGGCGGGCACCACCGCAGGGGACTGGTACCCCTTCGCCCTCGGGCGGTACGGCCGGGCAGACAACCTGCGCGGCTACCTCGCCGTGGTTTCCGACCGGGTGAGCGCGCGCTACAGGGAAAGCGGCCGCCTGCACGCCTATAAAGCGACCGAATGGCACCGCATTGCCCTCGCCGTTTCAGCCAGCGGCGGCAACCCGCGGCAGGTGGGCAAAGGGCCGGACGGCTCGCCCATCGACCTGATTGCCGACGGCACCTATCACCGCGGAAACACCGTCTCCCTCGGGCGGCAGGGCATCAACGGCTGGATCTGGGGCCTCATTGCCCTCGATTCAGGACGTTATGAGGTGCCCGCCGACGCGCACGATACGCGGGACGACATCATCCGGGAAATTTTGAGCCAGCAGCTGCCGGACGGCGGCTTCGCCCTTTCCGGCTCCTCTTCTGATCCCGATATGACCGCCATGGCCATCCAGGCCCTTTCCCCCTATTACACCGGGGGAAAAGCCTATTCCTATACGCAGAAGAAAACCAAAAAATCGGTGACGAAAACCGTGCATCAGGCGGTGGATGAAGCGCTCCAGACTCTTTCCTCTCTCCAGGAGGCGGACGGCGGCTTCGTCAGCTGGGGCACAAAAAACGTGGAAAGCGCCTGCCAGACGGCGGTGGCCCTCTGCTGCCTCGGCATTGATCCCGAATCGGACTCCCGCTTTATCAAAAACGGGAAAACCCTTCTGGATGCGATTTTTGCCTACCGCATGCCGGACGGCGGCTTTTGCCACTCCTTTACCTACGACCCGGATAACCCCTCCTCCAAGCCCGATCAGTCCAACTCCATGGCAAGCGAGCAGGTGCTTTATACCCTGGTGGCCGTGCACCGCCTGCGAAACGGCATGCGCAGCCTTTACGACCTGCGTCCGGAGTGGCCGGCCTCTCTGAAAAACCAGATTTCCTCTCTGGAGGCTAAGATAAACGCCCTGCCGAAGAACCCCTCCCGGGGCGAAATCTCCGCCCTGTTTGCGGCCTATAAGGCCATTCCCGTTTCGGAGCGCTCGTATGTGTTCAACTTCGATACGCTCGCCGCCGCCATGGAAAACGCCCAGGTGGAAAACGATGCGGAGGATCTCACCGCAAGCCTCGACAGCGGCACGGCGAAACAGCCGGCAGGCGGGGCGTCTTCCGGGGGGCAGGGGGCGGC
>CAUBKG010000092.1 GCA_958436475.1 uncultured Clostridia bacterium | reverse complement strand
CAGCTGGAAAGCTGCCACGGGCTTCTTAACATTTAAGTGCAAGTCAAAAAATAAACGTTTCCTCACCCGGCCCCGGCCTTCGCTTCGGAGCGTTCATTATTTAATCCAGCGCTTCGCAGGAATCGTCCTTCGTTTCGCGAAGGGCGTGCAGGCCGTAGCAGAGGGTCATGAGGCTGTCTCCCAGATGGACGTTTTCCACCACCGTGCCGGGAAACTTGGCAGTGAGGTCATAATGGGAAAAGTTCCAAAAGCCCTTTACCCCGAGCTTTACCAGCTGCTCCACCATCCCCGCCGCAGCATTTTTCGGGATGCACAGCACCGCCACGGAGGGCAGGTTCTCGCGGCAGAATTCATCCAGCCCGTCGATATGGCGGACGGGAAGGCCGCGCACCAGCTGGCCGGACATCGCCTCGTTCTTATCAAAAATACCGATCAGGTTGAACCCGCGCTTCTCGAAGCCCATGTGGCTTGCGATTGCGCGGCCGAGGTTGCCTGCGCCGATGATGACGGTCCGGTTGGCATCGTGCAGGCCGAGGATGTTGCCGATCTCCCGGTGAAGCTGCTCGATATTATACCCATATCCCTGCTGGCCGAAATCTCCGAAGCAGTTCAGGTCCTGCCGGATCTGCGAGGCGGTGAAGCCCATGCGCTCCGAAAGCTCCTTGGAGGAAATCCGGGTGGCCTTATCTGCCTTCAGGTCCGAAAGGAACCGGTAATACCGCGGCAAACGCTTGATGACGGACATGGATATTTTATCTTTTTTACGCATCCCACTCACCCTTCGGAAAATTACAGTTTTTCAACCGTGCTCATAACATAATCGCCGAATTCCTTGCAGGTGCAGCCCGTATCGCGTCCTGTGATCTTCAGCGCCTTTTCTTCATACATGCATTTATCCAGCGCGCGCTCCAGAAGGTCGGCCTTCTCCTGCCTGCCGATGTGAGAAAGGAGCATGACCGCGGCGCGGAGCATGGAGCAGGGGTCGGCGTACTTATCGCGCCCCTCGTTCACCATACGCGGCGCGGAGCCGTGGATGGCCTCGAACATCGCATAGCGGGAACCGATGTTGGCGCTGCCCGCCGTGCCCACGCCGCCCTGGAATTCCGCGGCTTCGTCGGTGATGATGTCCCCATACAGGTTCGGGAGCACAAACACCTTGAAATCGGTGCGGCGTTTTTTATCGATCAGCTTGGCGGTGGTGATATCGATATACCAGTCGTCCGTTTCGATCTCCGGATATTCCTCGCCGATCTTTTTGCAGAGGTCGAGGAACTTGCCGTCGGTCGTTTTAATGACGTTGGCCTTCGTGATGATGGAGACCCTGTTCTTATGATTGCGGCGGGCGTATTCGTAAGCGAGGCGCGCAATGCGTTCGGTGCCGCCGGTGGTGGTAACAACAAAATCGAGGGCAAGATCATCGGTTACATGCACGCCCTGCGAGCCGACCGCATAGGCGCCTTCAGTATTCTCGCGGAAGAAGGTCCAGTCGATCCCCTCCTCCGGCACCTTGACCGGTCGGAGGTTGCAGTAAAGGTCGAGCTCCTTGCGCATGGCGACATTGGCGCTTTCCACGTTGGGCCACGGGTCGCCCTTGCGCGGCGTGGTGGTCGGCCCCTTCAGGATTACGTGGCACTTTTTGAGCTCGGCTAAAACGTCATCCGGGATGGCCTTGTTGCAGGCGGCACGGTTTTCGATGGTGAGGCCGTCGATGGTACGGAATTCGATTTTCCCTGCCTTCACTTCGTCCTGCAAAAGGTATTCGAGCACACGGGCCGCTTCGTTCGTGATGACCGGGCCGATGCCGTCTCCCCCGCATACGCCGATGATGAGCTTATCGAGCTTCTGGTAATCCACCGGCTCGGCGTTCTTCTTCATATTCTCCACGCGCTCGAGCTGCCGGCGGATGACCGCCTCGTATTTCTGCATAGCGCGCTCCATAAATTCTTCCATATTGACTCCCTTCCGCCGGCTTGCCCGGCTGAATTTATTCCTCTATTTACTGGTTCTGCTCTCTCGTATAATCGAGAAGCCCGCCGGCGAAGAGAACGTCCTTCTGGCGGCCGGAGAGGGCGCAGACCACTTCAAAGGCAAAGCCCTTCGTACGATTGAGAACTTTGATGCGGCCATTTTGCTCAATCCCTGTGCGGACATCCTGCATCACGAGCTCGTCGCCTTCGCTTATGCGGTCGTAATCGGCTTCGTCCGCAAAGGTGCAGGGAACGATGCCCGCGTTGATGAGGTTCGCCATGTGGATGCGGGCGAAGGACTTCGCAAGAATGGCCTTGATGCCTAAATACAGCGGGACCAGCGCGGCATGCTCACGGGAAGAGCCCTGGCCGTAATTGTGGCCGCCGATGATGATTCCCTTGCCTTCCCTGCGGCAGCGCTCGGGGAATTCCTCATCGCACCGGGTGAAGCAGAAGTTGGAGAGATGCGGGATGTTGGAACGGTAAGGCAGGATCTTCGCACCGGCCGGCATGATATGGTCGGTGGTGATGTTGTCGCCGACCTTCAGCAGGCATTTCGCATCGATCTCCTCGGCCACGGGAGCGGTTTCGGGGAAGGGCTTGATGTTGGGCCCGCGCAGGACCTCCACATCCGCCGCTTCCGATTCGCCCGCGGGGGGAACGATCATGTTATCGTTGATGAGGAACTTCTCGGGCTGCTCGATAACGGCCTCTGCGCCCAGCTCGCGCGCGTCCTTCAGCACACCGTAAATAGCAGATACCGCCGCGGTTTCGGGGCTGACGAGATAGACCTTCGCATCCGCCGTGCCCGAACGGCCTTCAAAGTTTCGGTTGAAGGTGCGCAGCGAAACGCCGCCCGAATTCGGGGACTGGCCCATGCCGATGCAGGGGCCGCAGGCGCATTCGAGGATGCGGGCGCCCGCGTCGATCATATCGGAAAGAGCTCCGTTCTTTGCGAGCATATTGAATACCTGCTTGGAGCCGGGGGCAATGGAAAGCTGCACGGAAGGATGCACGGTTTTGCCCTTTAAAATAGAGGCAACGCGCATCATATCGCGGTAAGAGGAATTGGTGCAGGAGCCGATGAGCACCTGATCCACCTTGATTTCGCCGATCTCGGGCACGCTCTTCACATTATCCGGGCTGTGGGGCTGGGCCGCCGCGGGGGCAAGCTTGCTCAAATCGATTTCAATGACCTCGTCGTAAACCGCGTCGCCGTCCGGCTTCAGCTCGGTCCAGTCTTCCTCGCGGCACTGTGCGCGGAGGAATTCCCTTGTGATTTCATCGGAAGGGAAAATAGAGGTGGTGGCGCCGAGCTCCGCGCCCATGTTGGTGATGGTGGCGCGCTCGGGGACGGAAAGCGTTTTGACGCCCTCGCCGCCGTATTCCACGATCTTGCCCACGCCGCCCTTCACCGTCATGCGGCGGAGCACCTCGAGGATGATATCCTTGGAGGAAACCCACGGGGAAAGCTTGCCCGTGAGATTCACACGGACCATTTTCGGCATGGTGATGTAATAGGGGCCGCCGCCCATTGCCACAGCAACGTCCAGCCCGCCTGCGCCCATGGCGAGCATGCCGAGGCCGCCGCCGGTGGGGGTGTGGCTGTCTGACCCGATGAGGGTCTTGCCGGGCTTGCCGAACCGCTCCAGATGCACCTGATGGCAGATGCCGTTGCCGGGGCGGGAATAATAAATGCCGTGCTTTTTGGCCACAGTCTGGATATACCGGTGGTCGTCCGCATTTTCAAAGCCGGTCTGCAGGGTGTTGTGGTCGATGTATGCCACCGAACGCTCCGTTTTCACGCGGGGAACGCCCATCGCTTCAAATTCGAGATAGGCCATGGTGCCGGTGGCGTCCTGCGTCAGCGTCTGGTCGATCTTTAAGCCGATCTCCTCGCCGACGGCCATGTTTCCGCTCAAAAGGTGGGACTTGATAATCTTTTGTGCAATCGTCATTCCCATAATTCGATACTCCCCCTGTTTAAATTCTTTAACTTATATATTATGCGGGATTTCGGCCGGTTTGTCAATGTTTTAACGGTGTTTTCTCTCCGCCCGGCCGCCGTAAGAAGGTATTTGTGAAAAAGCTATACAGGATTTTCGAACAAACTAACGTCCTCCCGCGGGAGGACGTTAGTTTTGCTGCC
>CAUBKG010000091.1 GCA_958436475.1 uncultured Clostridia bacterium | reverse complement strand
CGCCGAGGATAACGTCATTAACGTCTACTATGTGAAGGATTCCTTCGGCTATACCAT
The DNA here is from genome assembly GCA_958436475.1 of uncultured Clostridia bacterium. Lineage (GTDB taxonomy): Bacteria > Bacillota > Clostridia > Oscillospirales > Acutalibacteraceae > CAUBKG01. The sequence goes on along the minus strand of CAUBKG010000091.1, from coordinate 4,214 downwards.
TGAGTATTATTATGATAACCAGCGCGATGATGCTCTTACGGTAACAGGCCTTGCCCCCTATCTTTCCACGGTAAAATATGAGGAGAAGGGCAAGGATGGCTTTGTGCTTGACCGGGTTTCCCCCGAAAACGGCAGTGTCGTTATTTCGGCGGAGGCCGGCGAAAACGTGATCCGCGTTTATTACCGTTCTGTGGAGAAGCCGCCGGTCCCCACCAGCCCGAAAACCGACGCCCGGTTCCCGTATGAGTGGCTGTTTGCCGCGGCAGCAGCCGCGCTGGGCCTCGGCCTTTCCGCAGCCAAAAGAAAAAAATCCTGCGTTCATTAACCGTATAAAAAAAGCCGTCCGTTTCAGAAGAAACGGACGGCTTTTTGGTTATTTAATTTTTTTGCCGGATTCCAACAAGAAAATAAACAATGGCACATAGCAGAAAGTAGCATGCTAAAATGAGGATACACGCCCACACCGGGTAAAAAGCAATATTTTCATTTACACGGAACAATACAGGGCTTGCCGGACTCATATATAAAATTTTGGATAAAATATAATTAATATTGGAATGAGGATCCAGCGCAGATGGAATCGTAATATAATTGAACACAATTCCTGCAACAATACCCCCGATCCCACTCTTGAACAATACCGTAACCATCATTGAAATCAGCATGAAGAACAGCAGTATAAAATAGGTAAAGAAAAAAATTGCCGCATTATTCGGAGCCTGCACATAAAATCCAGCGCCGGCAATCTCCTCTGCGGAACTGGAAAGCATAGAATTCCACATGAACTGACCGGCCAAAAGCATGATAAGGGTATAAGCAAACAAAAAACAAAGAAGATAAACGGCAAGGATAATCAGTTTTGAGAAAAAGGATTTTTCCAGGCCAAATGTCGCTGCGCGCAGCCGTACCGTTTTCTGGCTGTATTCAATTCCACAGAAAAGCGCGCTGATAATCGGGAGCGCCAATGCACCCACGCCAATTATCAGCCCCATGGCGTTATTCATCATATTCTGCGGATGAAGTGCTGTAAAATATTCGTGCAGCATCTGCATACCGTCGTTGAAAAAGGCGGCATTCTCCGTGCTTTGTATATACTGCCAATTATCCTGAATAAAGGTGTATGCTCCATTGTAAGAATTATAGCTGCTGAAAAGTGTAAAAACAATAATAACAAAGGATACGATCCAAACGCTTTTCATACGGACGAAAAGCTTTCCATCGCTCTTTAAACTGTTCCGCATGCTTTTTCCTCCCCTACTACCTTCAGGAACGCTTCCTGCAAACCGATCTTATTTACCTCTAAAGACTCAATCGTATATGCGGTTCGCATATGGTCGATAAAGCTGTTGACATCCTGTTTTTTTACAGAAAACGTATATATTGTATTTCCCAACGTACTCTTTTCTTTCTCCTTCAAAAGCGCGGTTCCTTCTTCCATTTCCTGCTTCGATTCGATACGAATGTCATAGGGAAATTTCTCTATCAGATCATCTACGCTGCCGGAATATGCGGCGCTTCCGTTATGCAGAATTACCATCTTATCGGCCAGCTTCTGCATTTCCGAATAATCCTGCCCTGTGATGATAACCGCGCCGTTTCTATTTTTTATATCAATAATACATTGCCGTACAAGCTGCCAGGAAATCGGGTCAAGCCCAATGGTTGGTTCATCCAAAAACAGATAGTCCGGCTTATTCATAATTGCAAGTGCAACTGCCAGCCGGTGGCGCTGCCCCAGGGAATATTCCGATACCTTCTGGCCCAGCAGGTGCTGATCCATCTGTAAATCGTTCATCACCTTGTTATAATAATCCTTGTCTTTTTTGCATGCGGGAGCAAAAATATCAATATTATCGCGCCCGGACAACCGACTGTAAAAATGTGGTTCATCAAACACAACGCCAACCCGGCTTCTGCATGTATGAAAAGCGTTACCGCCATATGTAATCAAGCCCGTATAATCCTTATCCAATTCCAGTGCCAAGCGCAGAAGCGTTGTTTTACCCGCACCGTTCTTTCCAGCCAGAAACAGGATCTCATTTCTGCATTCCAGTGAAAATCCTTTGAGGATTTGCTTTTTGGAAAAGCTTTTGTTAATTCCTTTTATCGACAGTTCAGCCATAATTTAATCTGCGATTTTGTAAACGCAGGTAACCTTTCTGTATAATTGCATGTTTAACGCATTATTAGAGTTTGTGAATGTAAAGGTCTGGAATCAATTTGATTCCTAAGTTCTTTCTCTAATGATTATTTGAACGCCCATGTGCCATTGCCATAAACTTTTGTTTTTGAATACTCAGAGTTCATAGTAATGCCTATTTTAAACCACGAGGTATCTACGCCAAATAAGACATCCCATCCCAGCGAGGCTTGACCCTCTCCCTTTCTGCTGGTCGTATTATAGTAATCCCATTTTGCAATCTTATTAGTAACAGAAGCCAGGGCCACGGTTCCGCTTACATATGCACTTTTCTGATTCACCAATTTGTAAGTGCAGTTATTATAACTAAAGGTCAGATAACCGGTAACACGTCCAAGTTTCCAAGAAGGTATCAGCGCGTCATAATAATCGATAGATCTCGTTAAATCCTGTGACTTTGTTGCTGCAGAAACATTTGTGGACAACACACATGAAAGCAACATAATTGCCGCCATTACGAGTGCCATTTTTTTAATTCTTCTCAATGCATTCTCTCCTCATTTTAAAATTATATTATACGATTACACCTTTACATTCACATTTTTTACGTAATCGCATAAGTCTTGATCACAGGCAGGTGACAGCCGGATTTCGGCTGAGGCATCATTCGTGGAACACAATTTCTGTGTAGGCTGGGAATAACACATTATCATTTGTTGCAATGATATTGGCAGGGCCCTTACTTTTCAGAACGACCCCCTGCCTCTGCAACGCCTCATCTGGCACCCAATTTTTGCAATTCGTCAAATCAATAATCAATCTATTGCTTTCCGCTTCATTTCTTCTGTTTATCCTTTGAATAACATCCCCGCTCTGAGCCTTAGTCTTCCAATCAAGTGTCAGGCTGCACCAGTCTTCCAGAACGCTGCTGACTTCAATTTCGTTCTTTTCTGTGCTTTGATTAAGAAAGAATGTTTTATACCGAATGGAATCTACATCTTCCGGCTCAATACCAAATCGATTCCAAAATTGGAATCTTAAATAATTTTCGCATTCTCCATAGATATTGTCGCTGCCTAAGAGTGCGTAATTTCTTAAATATGTATTCAATTCTGGTTTCTGGGAGTATACCTGTGAATCTGCCTGATTTGTTTTATTGATGTCCATGCATACATTTAATATCGCAGGTATTTCACTGCTGTTTAAAAAAGCCTGGTCTAGATGAACCGTTATTCGATATTCTCCATTTTCATTCTTCTTAACGCTATAATAACTGTTAACCGAAACACTATTTTCCTTTCTCAATGCTGGAGGCTGAATGACTCCTAAAATTTGTTTGTCTTTTTGGCTTAAAAGGATATATCCTCCGCCAGTTAACTGCAACTCAATGTTTGAAGAAAGGAATGTAAAATCAATCTCGGATATTGCTTGATCCATAATTTGAATATCGTTGCTTACCCCTAAAGTTGTTGGGTAACAAGATAAAATCAGATTTTCTTTTGGGTTGTTTTTATATTGTATTACATCAAGCTCTTCCCCGTTAAAGCTTTTTGCCTTAACCCGTTCTCCATTTGCAAAGTCCAGATTCCAATGATAAGAAAAGTCACATCTTCTCCGGTTGTTTTCCTCCGCAGAAGCTTCCCGGATAAAAATATCACTTTTTACTAAAATATCTGTTTTATTCATATTTCCAGGAAAAAACGTTTTTATATCACTTACCGCCGTTTCATATAGATAATCATTTCGGAAGCTTTTCTGCAAGCCTGTATCAATAAGATTTAGTCTTTCTTGTTCATCATAAAAAAATTTAGGCGATGCAAACAATATGAGCTTTTTTTCATTTTTTTTATTTTGAAGACAAAGTGAAATTTCTGAGGAATAGCGCCAGTCTATTTTTGTAAATCCTTCCTGTTTAAGCTCCTCAGCATCCTGTGAGAAAAAAATTTGTTTGGAAAGCTGATCAAATTCCTGATAATCCGAAGGAGCCGAACCACACCCGCATAAAAGAAACAAAATAAGGAAAAAAGGCGCACTTATCTTTTTAATAACGATCTCCTCCGTTTTTGCAACGATA
>CAUBKG010000090.1 GCA_958436475.1 uncultured Clostridia bacterium | reverse complement strand
GCGTGTGCTCTATCCAGCTGAGCTACTGAGACATTTTTAAGATTTATGCAATTTTTACTGCTCGAAGGAATCGAACAATCTGCCGCTTAGGAGGGGGCTATTATATCCATTTAACTACGGGGGCCTATGACATTTTCGGAACAAACGAACAAGGCCATATTACAACACGAAGCGTGTTTTGTCAAGAAACGGCGCGCTTCAGGCGGCGCCCCGCTCCGCGTTCTGTTTTCCGCGGCGGAAGAAATCCCGCAGGAACACGCAGGCCGACAAGAGCAGCAGGAAAATACTCACCCACTGCGATGTGGAAAGGCCGCCGTATATCCCCCTCTCCGCGTCTCCCCGCCAGAATTCAAGGGTGAACCGCATCACGGCATACAGGGAAAAATAAATCCAAACCATGCGCCCCTTCGGAATCTTCGCCTTGGGAAGGGCCAGGAGAAGAAGAAAAAGAAGGAGATTGCCGCCCGCCTCCACCAGCTGGATGGGAAAATACCGGGTGTTCGGATCAGCCAAAGGAGAATGGGGGAAATACCACCCGTGCTCGCTCTCCACCCCGAAGCAGCAGCCTGCAAACAGGCAGCCGAAGCGGGCGAACATATGGAAAAGCGGAATCCCCGGAACAAACAGGTCGAGGTAAAGAAGCGGGTCGAGCTTTAGGCTCCGGCAGTAAAGCAGGCCGCCGATGAGCGCGCCGAGCAGCCCGCCGTAAAACACCATACCGCCGAACAGGCTCGCAAGCACGTTCAAAAAATCGCGGAACGAACGCACATATGCGGAAAAATGGGAGGCCACCTCACGGAGCAGGGAAAGCCTCGTAAAAAAGAACAGCAGATGCGCGCCGAGAAACGCGCCTCCTGCCGCGGCAAGCATGATGTGCAGGAGCTGGTCCCGCCGGTAAATTTCCTTTTTTGCTGTTCCAAACACCACGGCGGCGAGCGCAAAGCTCCCGAGAACGGTCATGAGCATATACATGCTGATTTCTTTTCCGAACACGGTAAAACTGGGAAACACGTTTTTCCTCCTGCCTTTTTATAAAGAAAGGGAGGAATGATGCTCATTCCTCCCCGCTCTGCAAGTACGTTTGCTTTTATTAGAGGATCGCCAGCATGCTGAGCCCTTCAACGAGCCCAGCGCCTACCGCGCCAAGCGCCGCAAGCGCGCAGATCCAGCAGACAACCGCAATTCCGGAAAGGCAAACGGCAACGATGGAAACGACTAAGCCCGCCGTAGCCATACCGCGGCCGTCCGTGCCTACCGGCATGAGGTTGCGCGCCTTGACGGCAAACACGATGCCGACGATGCCGACGACCAGAGCGATGATAGCGCCCCATTCAAACCAGCAGATTATCGCAGCCACGATGCTGAGCACGAGAGAAATAATGGCGAAATTTTTGCCGCTGCCGCTTCCCTGCGGCTGAACAGTGTTGTTCTGATCCATGTTCAAGCCCTCCAAAATGAAAAATTATATTTATGAACAGTTTGTTAACTGTTCGGTTTTATTTTATCATATTGTGCCCACAGGCGCAATCTTTTTTTGCACTGTTTCCAAGCATTTTCCCAAAATTCTACAGCGTTTTCCGCATGCATATATGCGGGCAGTATTCATCGAGGTATTCTTCGCCCTCCGCCCGGTAGCCCTGCTTCTCATAAAAGGGCCTCGCCCTCGTCTGCGCGGAAATCTCCATGCACCCGGCGCCGAGCGCCTTTGCCTTTGCTTCGATTTCCCGCATGAGCGCCGAGCCGAGCCCGCTTCCCCGCTCAGACCCGCGCACGGCAATGCGCCCGGCAAGCCAAACGGCGGGGTCCTGCCCGGGGAATATCCGGCCGGTCGCCGCCGGCTCCCCGTCCTTCAGCAAAACGATATGGTAAGCGTCCCGATCCTTTTCGTCAAATTCCCGCTCGAAGCCCTGCTCCTGCACGAACACTTCCGTGCGGATTCGCGCGGCGGCCTCGGGCAGGCCCTTCGTCCAGACAGCGGTGACCATCCCTGCTCGCCTCCTGTGAAATCATGATTTGATTCCAATTTTACCACGGCAGGAACGCTTCTGGCAAGGCCCTACTCGATCAGGCATTTCACCTCGGTCATTTCCACGCGGAGGATGGGATTTTCTTTTGTGAGATACAGCATGACGTACCTTTCCCCCGTGGCCGGGTCGTGCTGGACGCAGGCTGCGCGCTCGTTCACCTCCGCTGCCGCCAGCACATAGCCGGACGTTTTTTCCTGATACAGCCGGTAGGCCCCGATCACCACGGGCGATACCATCAGCGCCTCGCCGTTGGCCGTAACGGTGAGGCGGCTCTGCGAAACGCCGTCGCTGTGCACGAGGCGGAAGGAAAAGTCCTTCTGCTCCAGCGCGTGCCCCGCGAGGCACAGGTGCAGGAACATCTGCCCGGTCGTTTCATAATCCACCCGGCTGCAGTAATAGGCGGCAACCTCCGTTTGCCGGCCGGTCACGGCGATGACCGCGTAGTATTCGCCCGCTTCCTCATCCCACTGAATCTCCGCCGCCGCGCCGTTTACCAAAAGGTTAAAAAGCGTATAGCCCGCGTCGGCGTCCTGCTGGAGGCGGTAGACGCCGGGGGCTATCCCCTCCGCCCCCGCGGGGAAGCTTTCAGAGGCCTTCAGCCCCGCCGCGTAAACCGTTTTGCCGTCCACGCTCAGCAGGCGGTAAGAGAAGGACTGATCCTCTCCCCCGCAGGGCAGGATGGCCGTTATGGAAAGCGAGGCTGCCGGCTCCGCTCCCTTCGATTCTGCAAGCAGGAGGATTTCGGTCTGACGGAACACGTTGAAATTGCGGAAGCAGATTTCTTCCTGCCCTTCTTCCCCCACCGCGCGCACGAAACGGCGGTTGATGAGCGCACCGTAAAACCGGTATTGCTCCGTGCTCTGCAGACGAACGGTGTATTCCGACGGCACGAGGTCGAGGCACCGGCACTGGTCCGTTTCCGAAAACGAAAGGCTCCTTTCCTCCAGTGCGTCGCCCGAAAGGAGGAATTCCACCGTTTCCCCGGAAAGGAAGCGGCCCTTGTCGAGGCAGAAGCGCAGCCGGGTGGTGAGAAGGTCGCTCCGGGCGGCGCCGAACAGGTGCGCCTGCAAGCAGCCCATCTGGCACTGGGAATCCATATCGATGGGGATGTAGGGCAGGCCCCTGCCGTAATCCCAGTGGACGGCGGCGTCTGTCAGATTGATATACGCATAATCGAGGATATATTCCGGCGAACCGAGGTAGAGCCGGTAGCGGCCGCCCGGAACCTCCTCCAGCTTCTGCACGCCGCCGGAAACGGCGCAGAGGCCGTTCCGGCAGATATGCTCGCCGCGGCTGTCCGTCAGAAAAAATTCCGCTGTCTGCGCTTCCCCGCCGCCGAGAAAATTGTGGATGACGAGCGTCCCTTCCCGCCGCGCGCGCCGCACGGAGCAGGAGCTCAGCTCAATGGCCGGTTCCCCCACCGCTTCGAGCTGCGCCGTATGCACTCTTCTCACCGGGTCATAGGAAAGAGGCAGGCTGATCCCGTCCGCCTGCATGGAAACGTCCTTATCGGCCTGCACATGCCGCTCCTCCAGCCGGTATACCCCCTCCGGCAGGCCGTACAGCTCCACCCAGCAGCCGTCCGCCGGCACGGAGATATCCTCCGCCACCGCGCGGCCGGTCGCCTCTTCGTACAGGCTGAAGCAATACGGGGATGTATCCGCCGCCCTCTGCACGGTTTTGCGGATGCACAGGCGTGTTTTGCCCTTCTCCCGCAGCCGGTATAATCTCCCTCTATCTGAAGCCAGCCGTTCTGCCATCGCTCAAACCACCTTTTCTTCCGCACTGCTTCCCCGCGTTTTTTCCCGCGGAGGCCGGGCTGCGTGCCCCGAAGCGCGCTTCTTTTCCCTAATCTGTATGCGGGAAAACACAAAAACTTGTCCTGCGGCGGAAAATTTTTCGCCCGTTTTTTTGGAAGGCCTCTTTGTTTTTGCATTCCGCTTGACAATACCGGGGGAAAACATTAGTATTAGATTTGTATATTCATACTTGGAGGAATGGAAAGCATGCTCTCGAATTCAGAAAAAAGCATGGAAAAAATCGTTGCACTCTGCAAGGGCCGCGGCTTTGTGTATCCCGGTTCCGAAATTTACGGCGGCCTCGCCAACACCTGGGACTACGGCCCCCTGGGCGTTGAACTGAAAAACAATATAAAGCGCGCCTGGTGGCGCAAATTCGTGCAGGAAAGCCCAGAGAACGTCGGGCTCGATTCCGCAATCCTGATGAACCCGCAGACCTGGGTGGCTTCCGGCCACGTGGGCGGCTTCTCCGACCCGCTGATGGACTGTAAGGAATGCAAAACCCGCCATCGCGCAGACAAGCTCATTGAAGATGCGGGCGTAAACCCCGCGGGCTGGTCCTTCGAGCAGATGAGCCGGTATATCAAAGATAAT
>CAUBKG010000089.1 GCA_958436475.1 uncultured Clostridia bacterium | reverse complement strand
CCGCTTTGCGGTTATTATACCATGAACGCAGAGCGTGAATGGTATAATTGCCCATCCCGCCACTCTGTGGCGTGGGGGCATAAGGCAGGTATAATAACCGCTTTGCGGTTATTATACCATGAACGCAGAGCGTGAATGGTATAATTGCCCATCCCGCCGCTTCGCGGCGTGGGGGCATAAGGCAGGTATAATAAGCGCTTTGCGGTTATTATACCATATGTTCAAATAAAATAACATCTTTTTTCGGAAGGAACGCAAGATGCGGTATACAGCAAAAAACAATACCATATACGTTTCGGAGATTTATCCCTTTTCCCTGCGGGACACGCTCGACTGCGGGCAGTGCTTCCGTTTTTCGGAAGAGGAACGGGGCGTTTTTCGGGGAGTCGCCCTCGGGCGGGTCCTCACCATCCGGCAGGAGGGCGATGTGCTGCTTTTAGATAACTGCACGCCGGAAGAATGGGAAACCGTGTGGGCGCCCTACTTCGACCTCCGGGCGGATTATACGGAAATCCACCGTGCCTGCGCCTGCGACCCGATCCTCGCGGCAGCGGCAAATGCGGCGGGAGGCATTCGAATTCTGCGCCAGGAGCCGTGGGAGGCGCTCTGCTCCTTCATCATTTCGCAGAACAACAACATCCCGCGCATCAAGGGGATCATTTCCCGCCTGTGCGAGACCTTCGGCGAGCCCCTCCCCGGCGGCTTTTCTTCCTTCCCCGGCCCTGAAACGCTGGTGGGGTGCTCCGAAGCGGATTTGGCGCCCTTACGCTGCGGCTTTCGGTGGAAATATCTGAAGGACGCAGCCGAACGGATCGCTTCGGGCGAGCTTTCCCTATCCCGTGTGGCGGCCCTGCCCCTCGACGAAGCGCGGGAAGCGCTCATGACCATCAAGGGGGTCGGGCCGAAGGTGGCCGACTGCGCCCTGCTTTTCGGCTTCCACCGGCTGGAGGCCTTTCCCCGCGACGTGTGGATCAAACGCATCATGGCTCGTTATTTTCCCCACGGTCTGCCCGAAAGCGTGCAGGCGGCGGGAGGCGTGGTCCAGCAATACCTCTTTCATTGGGCGCGCACCTGCCCGGAAGCCATGCAGGCAGACGCGGGTTGAATTACAAAACCGGGAGTGGCTTTTTATGCTGGGACATTTCGGCTTTTCTTACATAGGACTCATTTGGCTCCTGCTGCTGATAATTCCAAACCTTATCTGGACGAAATACCAGCCGCAGGGGTACAGCCCGGAAAACGAAAATAAAATATTGCTTTTCCTGGAACGGGCAGGCGAAATATGCGTGAGCGGCTCTGCCCTGATCTTTTCCGATTACAGCATCGGGAAATTTACGCCGTGGAGCCTCTGGCTGCTCGGTTCGTTCCTGGCTATGCTGCTTTATGAAATATGGTGGATCCGGTATTTCCGGAGTCCCCGCGCCATGAAAGACTTTTACCGCAGCTTCTGCGGCATCCCCGTTGCAGGGGCCTCCCTCCCCGTGTTCGCCTTTCTGCTGCTCGGTATATACGGCAGGGTGGTCTGGATGCTGGTATCCGTTCTCATCCTCGGCGTAGGGCATATCGGCATTCATCTTCAGCATCGGAATGAGCTCAAAAATCCGCCGCACGCTTTGGCTGGGGAGCGCTAACGAAGATGTGCCGTGCAAAGCCCATGGGTGGTGCTTTCCGTGCCGGCCTCATCTTTGCGTGTTTCGGCGGGGATGCTTTCCCTTTGCGCTACCGTTTTTTCCTTCGCCGCCGAGCCTCATTCCCGGCGCGAGCCCGTCCTGTGAAAAAAGATTTTTTCTCTTAACCACAAACAGGGTCCGGAAAATCATTTCTGATTTTCCGGACCCTGTTTTATTACAGCCGGCCGCACAGCTCCGGCAGATCGTTTAAATCCCGTATCTCATAATCGGGCCGGGCGGACGGATGGCGGTTTGCCGCTCCTCCCGGATTATACCAGCAGGTGCGGATTCCGGCGAGGTTGCCTCCCAATATATCCGAGGTGAGGGAATCTCCCACCATGAGGGAGGTTTCTTTTTCTGCACCCGGCAGGGCGGAAAGCGCCTTTTGAAAGAATTCCTTCCGGGGCTTCTGCACCCCCATCTCTTCCGAGATAAAACAGCCTGTGCACAGCGCGCGCAGGCCGGAAGCCTCGAGGCGGTTTTTCTGCACGGCGGTGCTCCCGTTCGTGATGATAGAGAGGCGGTAACGCTCCGAAAGGCAGCGGCATATCTCCAGCGCGCCGGGCAGGAGGAAGGAGCCTTTTCCAAGCGCCGTCATATAAAAACGGTTCGCTTCTTCCGGGTCGGCCTCCATCCCATATTCTTCGAACAGCTCCTGAAAGCGGCGGGGGCCTAAAGCGGCGCGCGTTATTTCTCCGCGCTCAAATGCGCGCCAGAGCGACTGATTGATTTCCCCATATCGTTCGAGGAATTCCGGCCCGAACGGCGCGCCGAATTTCCCAGCGGCCTGCTCGAGTGCGGTGCGTTCCGCTTTTTTATAATCGAGAAGGGTTTCGTCTGCATCCAAAAAAATATCGCAAAGCATCGGTTATTCCTCCGGGGACACGAGCAGGTTCATCTGCCCCACTTCCCGCCCGTTTTCAAAATAAATACGCGGCACGCGCTTGCCGATGAGGCAGACCGTTTCATAATTGATGGTGCCGCAGAGCGAAGCAAGCTCATCCACGCTCACCGTTTTCCCTCCCTCGGAGCCGAATACCGTGACCTCCCTGCCTGCGGAAACGTCTGGAATACCGGTGACGTTAAGCATGAGCTGGTCCATACACACGCGGCCAACCACCCGCGCGCGCCTGCCGTTCACGAGCATATCGGCCCGGCCGGAAAGCAGGCGGTTGTATCCGTCCGCATAGCCGATGGGGACGGTGGCGACCCGCATGGGCTCTTTCGCCGTGAAGGTGCGGCCGTAGCTTACCGTCATGCCCGGGCCCACCTCCTTCAGGTGCGATACCACGCTTTTGAGGCTCATCACCGGGTGCAGGTCGAGATACCCTTTTACTTCACCGGAAGGGTCGAGCCCGTACAGGATGATGCCGGGCCGCACCATATCGAGATTCATTTCCGGGAAGCGGAAGGAACCCGCCGAATTGCAGCAGTGGCGGATAAGGCCGGTAACACCCGCATCGGCGAGCCTGTCCGTAAGCTCGGTAAACCGCCGGAACTGCAGGCGGGTAAACTCCTCTCCCTCCGTTTCGTCCGCCGAGGCAAAGTGCGTGAAAATGCCCTCCGCCCTGAGGCCCTTCCTGCCGCAGATGCGAACCGCCGCGCGCACGGCTTCGGCATCCCGCTCGCCGTCGTAATACAAAAGGCCGAGGCGGCCCATGCCGGTATCTATTTTGAGATGGATGTTCACCACCGCTCCCGCTTCATCTGCGGCCTGCGAAAGCTTTTCCGCATATTCTTCAGAAAACACGGCCTGGGAAATGCCCGTTTCCCAGAGCTGCGCCGCGCATTCGGGCGGCGTATAGCCTAAAATCAGGATGGGCTTATCGATCCCGCAGGAACGGAGCTGGCACGCTTCTTCGAGGTTCGAAACGGCAAACCACTCCGCGCCGCAGCTCTCGAGCGTTTTCGCGCAGTATTCCGCGCCGTGGCCATAGCAATCCGCCTTGACCACCGCCATAATTTTAGCCTCCGGGCGGACCTTCCTTCGTATTTCCCTATAATTATGCCGAAGGGCGCTGAGATCCACCTGTGCCCAGGTTCTTTTCAGGAAGTCTGACATGCTCTTCTTTTCACACCCTTATGTAAGATTTTTTATCAACCATAAGAAATTATTTTCCCATACTTTTTAAAGTATATTCCTTCCTTTCCGTGAAGTCAAGAAAGGCCGGAAGAGCCACGCCGAGCGGTACTCTTCCGGCCTTCTCGCCGTTCAGGCACTGTAAAAAAGCAGGGTCAGCGGATCATATACTGGACGTTGTCCATAAAATCGCCGACCGCGCGCAGCGCCTTGCCCGCCTTTTTCTTCATGTTCTTCTTTTTACCGAGCATCGTTTTGCCCACCGCTGCGATTGCAACGCCGGTAGAAACGCCCGTTACCATTCCTTTGACAAATCCCATCGTGGATGATCTGTGCATAATCGAATTCCTCCCGTTTTTTAAGATGTATTCACAGTATTTCCCGGCAGGCGCGGGTTTATCTCTGGAAATTCCTTCATTTCAAACGTCGTTTTTTGAGCGTTCTGCGTGAGTGCGCCGCCTTGCAATAGCGGAAAAGGGAGAGTATAATATTTTTTATTGCTTCGCAATAAAAAATTGGCCATGTGGGCGGGAACGGCCCACGGCCCCCAAATCCGCGCGCGGCGTAAGAAACGCCGTAGCGCCAAAAAATAGCCGCTGTTCCATTCTGCCGGAAAACGGTCGCCTATTCGCGGCTATTTTTTATAGATTGCCTGCGGCAAGCTATAAAAATTGTCCATGTTGCCCGCTGCACGGGCAACGGACGTAAAATCTCCGC
>CAUBKG010000088.1 GCA_958436475.1 uncultured Clostridia bacterium | reverse complement strand
CGTCCACGGGCTGGAAGGACCAGCTTGCCGGCTACAACGGGCAGAGCATCACCTATTTTAAATCCGATCTTTCTACTCGCACCAAACCAATATAATCCGAATTTGTTTCCGATAGGAGATGGGTTCGGATTATTTTTTTATGCTTTAGCGAGAAACACCCCCGGTTCTACCGGGGGGGAAGGCTTGAGCAACAAAAAAGCCACCTGATGTTGAATAGTAAAAGGTTCAACGATCGCATTCCTAAAGAACATCAGGCGGTTTTTGACATAGGAGTAATAAAAGAATCTGCACATTCCAAATGAGATGTGAGTGCCATATTATATTTGCGCCGAAGTACAGAAGGAAAGAGACATACGGGAAACTAAAAGCCGACATAGGGCAAATACTTAGGAACTATGCGGGGAAAAGAAGATAAAAATATTGGAAGCGAAAGTGTGTGTCGACCATATGTTAGTGTGCGTTTCACCGTACATAAGGACAGTACAATCTCTTCCCCTTTCTCTTCGTGTTCTTCTCTTCCCTCAAAATAGTCGTTTCTAAAAAAAGATAAAAGAATCGATATTTGTGATCCAGATGGTAAATCTGAGGAGTTGGGTTAAAAAATACATGTTTTTGCGTTGTTTTGTAAAATTATGAATGTTTCTCAAGCGTGTACATATGTTAAATTTACGAATTTTTTGAAATCACCCTGCGTTTCTGCGCAAAGGATGAAGATTCTTAGATGTTTAGAAATTTTATTGTTATTACTCCCTAAATATATTAAAATTATCAAATAATGTACCGATTTGTCGGAAAGGAGGGAGGCTACACGTCTGGTGATAGAGATCCTCAACAGAACACACGTTAGGTTGGCCAAGTCCGGCTTTTGCTGGCCGTTGGAATTAGAGCACATTCCGTCATGATCATGAAGATATCTTGGCAATTTGAAAAATTATTCAATACTTTTGAGGAGAGGCAAAAAATGAAAAAGTGTAAAAGGTTTCTGGCAGTATTTCTAAGCCTTGCGCTCTTGGCGTCTGTTTTCACTAGCGCTGGAATTTCAGGAGAAGAAGCGGCACCTTCACCCGATCTGGAGAATGCGGAGCCTCGAATTATAGGAGAAGCAGAGAATCTGCGTGAAAAGCATGTGAAGGTATATGAACGGGACGATGGCGTAAATATCGCGGTCGTCTCCATGGACGCGGTCCATTATCAGGACGAAGAAGGCAACTGGCAGGATATCGACAACATGCTGAAAGAGGAGAACGGCGTCCTCACGAACCGTGAAAACAGCATGTCGGTTGAAATCCCGCAGAATATCAAAGACAATGAAGTCGCCGTGGAGCAGGGAGGCCGGCGCGTGTCCTTTCAGCTGCTCGGAAACGTAATGGATACGGCACCAGAGGTAAAGCCGGGCGGCAGCATTTCCGGCAGCGCAGTGGATACGGAAATTCTGCAAAATAAAGTTTCCTCCCTCATATATGAAGACGTGCTGAATCAGGTGGATATTGCTTACGATGTGGAGCCGGAGGGACTCAAGGAATCCATTATCCTGAAAGAAAAACCGGCAGGCCGGGCTATTTACCAGTATCAGATTACGGCAAATGGGCTGGAAGCGGTTCTCGAAGCCGACAACAGCATCCGTTTTTACGAAGAGGGGAACGGGGAAACGGTATTCCATATGCCCGCCCCGTATATGTTTGATTCCTCCGAGGCTTCGGAATATAACGATGATATCGAATTGTCTCTGACAAGAAACGGGGAGAAATATATTCTCACCTATAAGCCTTCTCTTGTGTGGCTTCAGGATGAAGCGCGGGTGTATCCGGTCACGATAGACCCCACCATCAATACCTACGGCGCGGCGGATGCGTATGTGAAGTCTTCCGCTCCCACTGCGAATTACAGCAATGTGGATACGCTCGAGATGAGCTCCACCAATTACGGCACCGCGTTGCTGAAAATGCCGATCCCGAACAAGGTTACTTTGAACGCCATCAGCAAGGCAACCCTTACGGTCAATATGGCGAACGCGTATGAGGACAGCGTGATGGAAATCCGACCCATCACCTCCGCGTGGACGCCTTCTACAGTAACATGGAATACCCGTCCGGGCACGGGGAGCTATTGCGATGTGGTCACAGTTCACGGAGGCCAGACGGAATATGTCTTCGACGTCACAGCCGTTGTTTCGAACGTCAGCGCGCTGCAGCAGGAATATTACGGCTTGGCGCTCAACACCTCCTCCACCCGTGCGCCGGCCACAGCCATGTATGGGTATAAAAGCAGCAGCAAGCCGCTGCTGAAGATCGAATACAGGCGCATGGAGGGCGTTACCCCGAATACAAACCATCATGAACTGAACGCCGGGCGGGCAGGCACGGCATATATCAACGATTTTAACGGAAAGCTTGCCGTGCAGCGCAGGGATATCGGGTTTGACGGAAACATTATGCCGGTGGATATTTCCCTCGGATACATGATCGAGCGCCCCGTGCTGGTAGACGACTATGCGGAGCAATTTTTCCCGCAGGCGGATCAGTGGATCCCGAATTACTACCGCCGGCTGGGGGAATATGTTGGACAGTACGGCAGGCATTTTGCTTATCTGAACGAAAACGGCGCGGCAATCACCTTTAAAAATGAAGCGAAAACCGATACCGAGAGCGTTGCAGAATACGAAGACGAAGAAGGCCTCGGCTATGTGCTGGTGTATGATAAGCTCTCAAGTCAGACTAAATTTGCAAAATATACCCTCCAAAAGCCGGACGGTACGGAAGAAACGTTTGACCGGTACGGCATGGTAACCAAAATTCGCAGCAGCGACAACGCGCAGGGCGAGATCACCATCACCTATCCGGACCGTTCCTCCTTTATCAATACGATTACAGACGGCGCCGGGCGCAAGTATCAGTTCCAGTACGACAGCGACGATAACATCACCGCGATCCAGTATTACGGCACCGGAACCACGGTGCTGGAACAGGTTGCGTATACTTATACGAACGGCTGCCTGACGGGTGTTACCTATCCGGACGGTGAAACGGTAGCTTATGAATATGACGCACGCGGCCGTATCACCAAAATGACCGATATCGACGGCTACAGCCTCAGCTATACCTATACGGCGGATTCCGGGAATCCGCAGGTTGCCCGCGTGGATGAAACGGCGGGAGACGATACCGCCGGCAGCTGGATTACGGTGACGTACCGTCACCTGCGGACCACGTATCGGGATAACCAGGGCCACTATGAAAACATCCGGTTCGATACGGACGGAAACGTTCTCAGCACCATGGATAACAAATATAATTTTATCGGGTCGGAATACGGCGCGCGCGGCAGCCTGATGAGCGTGTCCACCACCGGCTCGGCAAAGAAGAGCTTTTTAAGCGATAAAAACCTCGTGCAGAACGGCGATTTCACCACGCTGAACGCTGGATTCAATTCGGGAGCGGACCAGTGGACGCTGGTGAATTCCACCACGGATACCGTGCAGACAGCCGCCATGACCGACCATCCCACCTACCTCAGCGATGCGTCCTTCCGGCTCGTGGGCGGCGTGAACACGGCAAAGGCCCTCCGGCAGCGCATTGCGGTTGACGGCAAGGCGGGAGATATCTTCAGCTTCGGCGGCTGGGGGCGCGGCAGCGCGCTTCCGCTGGAAAACGAAGGCTTCGGCCAGCGCACCTTCGGCATGCGCGTGGAGGTGCTCAAAGAAAACAGCGCCACGGAAACGGAAGCCATCGCCTCGTTTGATTATAACCCCTATCTATCGAACCTCTACCAGTATAAAACCGCCAGTGTGCAGCTCCCGCGGGACGCCCAGTGGGTGGATCTGTATATCGTTTATGAGCACCAAAGGGGGAACGCATATTTCGATGGAATCGAATTCACCAAAGACGGCTATGCGCTCGTAAGCGGTGAAACGGCGGGCAATGAAACCGCCGGCGCAGGCGAGTGGGACGGCGCAGCCCCCATCGACCGCAGCGTGGAGGAGCAGAGCCACACCGATCCGGAAACCGGGCGGCGCACGGTCAGCAGCGTGTCTTCCGCGGGAGTGGGCCAGACCAGCGTTTACGATGCCTATGGAAACGAGCTTTCCTCCGCGGTAGACAACGGCAGGGAAAAAATCGAGACCCGCAACACCTATACCGAAAGCGGGAATTACCTTGCCAGCAGCACCAGCCCCGAGGGGATCGAAACAGGCTATTGCTATGACGAGCAGCGGGGGCGCCTCCAGTCGGTCACCGATGCAAACGGCAACGCCACCAGCTATACATACGATACCATCGGCCAGCTCACCGGCGTTTCGCTCGGGAGCGCATCCAACAGCTATACATATGAAAAGGATAAGCTGAAAACCATCACCCATAACGGCTTTACATACAGCTTCGAATACGATGTGTGGGGCGCGCAAACGGGAGTGAAGGTGAATAATACCACCCTCGTCAGCAACACGTATAACAACAGCAGCCACGGCCGGACCCTGAGCCGGATGAATTACGGCAACGGCGGCAGAGTGTATTATACCTATAACGATGATAACCAGGTAACCGGCATCAAATACGATACCGATACCGATTACCGCTTTACCTATACATATGATGAATACGGAACCCTCACAAGCAAGACCGACTATGTGAACGGCCAGGTGACGAAGTACGACGAAGACGGCGAAATCTCGGTGTGGAACCTGGATGAAACCACCGAGCTGTATCGCTGCACGTCGGATGAAAACGGGGTCATCACCCAGACCATCGGAAGCACCGCGGCAACGCAGAAAAACACGCAGGATAACGATGGCAAGGCAACGGGAAGCACCGTCACATCCGGTGGAACGGTTTTATCGCAGTCGGAAGTGCGGTATGACGACCTC
>CAUBKG010000087.1 GCA_958436475.1 uncultured Clostridia bacterium | reverse complement strand
ATTTCACGTCCGTTGCCCGTGCAGCGGGCAACATGGACAATTTTTATAGATTGCCGCAGGCAATCTATAAAAAACATATAATCGTGCGAATTTTTGGAGGAGGCTGACGAAATGCAGCATAAGGCTAACGAGATCATTACAGAGGTGCTCAAAGCCGTCGTCGGAAAAGACGATGTTGTAATAAAAGTTTTTATGGCCATCTTGGCAAAAGGGCATATCCTGCTGGACGATATCCCCGGCGTTGGAAAAACGACCATCGCCATGGCCTTTTCGCGCGCCATGTCGCTCGACTGCAAACGTCTGCAGTTCACTCCGGACGTTATGCCTTCGGATATCACCGGCTTTTCCATTTACGATAAGCAGACCGGAGCTCTGCAATACCGCCCGGGCGCCGCGCTGTGCAATCTCTTTCTCGCGGATGAGATCAACCGCACTTCCAGCAAAACACAATCTGCCCTTCTGGAAGTGATGGAAGAAGGCCGGGTCACGGTTGACGGCGTCACCCGCCCGGTGCCGCAGCCCTATACGGTCATTGCCACCCAGAACCCGGTTGGTTCCGCCGGCACCCATCTCCTTCCGGAAAGCCAGATGGACCGCTTTATCATGAAGCTTTCCGTCGGATATCCGAAGCCGGCGGATGAAGTGGAAATCCTCAAGCGCAAGCGCGGCTCAGACCCGATCGAAACAATCGTTCCGGTTGCCTCCCAGGAGGACGTGATCGCCATGCAGCAGGCAACGGAGCGGGTTTATATCTGTGATGCGGTTTACCGGTATATCGCTTCCCTGGTCGGTGCAACCCGGCAGAATCCTCTCCTGAAGCTTGGGGCGAGCCCCCGCGGTTCTCTCGCCCTCTCCCGCCTCGCCAAGGCCGCGGCGTATCTGAGCGGCCGCGATTATGTCGTGCCGGAGGACGTTGCCATTATGTTCCCGGATGCCGTGTGTCACCGCCTTATGCTCAGCCCCCAGGCAAAATCCGCCGGGATGAGCGTGGCAGACGTTGTGGGCCGGATTGCGAGGGAGGTCCCCGCACCTGCCGTTTCCTGCGAACGATGACGGGGCGCCGCATTTTTTATGCGCTGCTGCTTGCCGGTACCGTGGCGCTTCATGTGTTCTTTCGTTGTTTTCTCACCTTTTTTCTCCTGGGGCTCGTGATTTTGATCCCCTTGAGCTCTTTGATGCTGCTTTTCCTTGGCAGCCGCGGTTTTGCCGCCTCGGTTTCCGCCGAGCGCGCCGTGCAGAGGAACACAGAGGAAAACCTGCTGCTCTCTGTCTCCCGCCATTCCCGCGTGCCCTTCGGCTGGGCAGAATTTCGCATTGAGCTTTCCAACCGGATGACCGGCGATTCGGAAACGCTTCGGTACTGCCTGTGCATTTCCGGGAAACAGCAACAAACGAGCCTCCCGCTGCTCTCCCGCCACGCGGGCAAAATCGATTTGAAGATTGCAAAAGCCCGCCTGATGGACTGCTTCGGTCTTTTCTGCCGAAGCGTGCGGATGGATGCCGGAAGTACCGCATCCTTTCTCTCTCAGCCTATTTGCCGGGAGCTCGAATGGGAGCTTCCCGATTACGGGGAAAACGACGACGAGGAATCTGTTGCCTATTCCCAGCACAGCCCCGGCGACGACCCCTCGGAAATTTTCGATATCCGCGAATACCGGGAAGGAGACCGGTTGAAAAGCATCCACTGGAAGCTCACCTGGAAGCTGGAACAGCCGATGGTGAAGGAGTTTGGCCTCCCTCTTCATTCTTCGGTGGAAATTGCCCTCGAGCTTTGCAAGGCTTCCCCCGAGCTGTTGGACCTGCAGCTGGATTTTTGTACTTCTCTCGCGCGTTTTCTTTTGGAAGAGGAGCTTCCCTTCCGCATTACCTGGCTCGGCACGGCGCTGCAAAGCTTCCAGGTTACCGATGAAAATGGCTGGGAGGAGGCCTCCAGCTTTTTATTGTCCGAAGCGTGCCGGGAAACGCCCGGCCTCCTTTACGAAGACCACGTCTTTCTTTCCAAGACCTGCTATATCACCACGCGGCTCCCGGATTCCCCGCCCTCCCGCGACGGCTTTTTGATTGTTTACTGCGGGGAATTGACCGATCCGGCGCGCCGGCATCTGCGGAAGCTGCAGGATGACGGCGCCGCTGTTTTCACCCCGGAGGATATCCTTTCATGGGATTCACCGGCTGTTTCTGAGGGGTTGCTATGAAACGTATTTCTCAAAGGAACCAAAATACCGCCGCTTTTCAGCTGCGCGAAAACGCTGCGCGGGAAATGCCGCAGAATGCAGCCCTGCGCTTCTTTTCCTGTTTTCTTCTGGCGTTTCTTTGCAATGTCGGGCTCGTGTTCGGCGTTGCCGGCGCGCTGGGGGTGCTGGTTTGCCCGCCGGTCGTTTTCAGTTTTATTTTATTTTTTACCTTTCTGTTCTGCGCCCTGCAGTTTCTTCCCCGCCTTCGATGGGCCGGATGGCTGATGTGCCTTCTTTTGTATCTGGTTCTCCTGAAAGGCGCTTGGGAATTTTTCTCCCAGGGCTTCATTCTGACTACCAACGTTCTGTTTCAGAACCTCTCCCTGCATGGCGCCGGAAAGCTGCCGCAGTATGTTGTGACTCTGGCCGCTCAGGATTGGGAAAGCGCACGGCTTACCTTCCTGCTGTTTCTTATTTTTCTGTTTAATGCGCTGATTACGATCGGCGTATGTGAAAAAAACTTTTTCCTCGTTTTCTTCACCTTCCTTCTCCTTTTCACCCCGGCCATGGTGTATGCCATTACGCCTCCGCTCTGGTGCCTCGCGCTGCTTGCCGCCGCGATCGGCGCCGTAGCGGTGGCCGGGTCAGCTCCAAAGCAAATCAAAGGCCATACGCCCAAAGCCATGCTCCGGAACGGGATATGCATTTCCCTGGCGGCGCTGATCTGCTTTTCCGGCATTTGTGTTTCCTATTCTCCCGCCTTTTTGCGGGGGGGCTCCCTCCGAGGCCTTCGCCAGGCATTCGGCAGGCTCAGCTTTTTATATGATTCCGAAAGCAGCGGAACTGCCGGCTCGGTCGGAAGCAGCACAACCGCAATTCTTTCGGGCGGCGGCCCTATCTTTACCGGAAAAACGATTCTCCGCATGAAAACCAATGCATCCCACAACTTATATCTCAAGTCTCAATCACTCGGGGTTTACAAGGGCAACCGCTGGGAAACGAATAACTTCAGCATCAAGCAAGATAATTTTAACGCGCAGCTTTTTACTTCTCTTTATTTGGGTTTTCTGAATGAGGTGTCGGATTCGCGTGAAGTGTCCCTGCCGCCTCTGGATAAGTCTCTCAAGGATTTCACCTCGTCCATATATTCCGTAGAGGTTGAGCCGGTCGCCGACGATATTAAAACGCTCTATCTCCCCTATGGATTTATCGAAAAGCCCTGGGATGCAATCAGCGATGCCTATTTTATGGGCGATACCGCCGCGCCTTTTCTCAGCGGCCAGCAAAAGAACTATTCCTTTACCGCTTATGACGTGGATCTTTCCATGCTGAAGAACTCTCCTTACTGGACGGAGCGGAACCTGATCGGCAGGAGCGACCAAAAGCTCGAGGGGACGCGTTCCTTCCGGCGAAATAATCTTCGCGATTACTTTTCTACTTATTGCGGCTCGGAAGCTGGCCTCAACGACGATATCCGCCATTTTCTCTACGAAGAGAGCAGCTACCGCCAAAGTATGTACGATTTCTATACCAGCGTTCCAGCTGATCTTCGTACAAAGCTGAATGACCTTCTGGAAGAATCCTGCCCTTCTCTTTTCGATGGGCAAATCAGCTATGAGAATACCGGAGAACGGATTTACCGGGCTGCCCTGCAAATCCGTTCGCTTCTCAATTCCCGGTGCAGTTATAACAGCAGCATAGATCCCCTTCCTGCTGAAACGGACAATACTGAATATTTCCTTTTTGAATCGCGGGAAGGGTACTGTATGCACTTCGCCACGGCGGCTGTGATGCTGTTTCGCACGCTCGGCATCCCCGCGCGCTATGCGGAAGGCTATCTCGTACAGAACGAGCAGGGGGAGAATGGGTGGATCAGTGTTCCCGATGAAAGCGGGCACGCCTGGGCCGAGGTTTATGCCCCCGGGTTCGGATGGATCCCGGTAGAGACGACGCCGTCCGAAGGCCTTCCGGTTGAAAAAACGGAACCGGCTGCAACAACCGATCCCACCGCTTCAACCACCGCTCCGGATACCAGCACGCCTGAAAACACCACAGAGCCTGCAACAAAACCGGACGGCTCTCCCATTACCGAGCGGGACGCTTCCGGCTGGGGCCTTTCCCTGCCGGTACGCATCGCTTTATTCACTTTGCTTGGCATCCTCTCCCTCGTTTTGCTGGTATGGTTCCGTTTTACCTATTCAAAACGTTCGAGAGAAAAACGCTTCCATCAGCTTGACCGCTCGAAAGCGGTGATTGCTATATACGAATATCTGCAGCAGCTCGAGCCCTATGCAGAAATTCCGCAGGAAGCGTTGGAGCTTGCGGAAAAGGCTGCTTTCAGCCAGCATTCCGTAACGCCGGAGGAGCAAAAGCAAATGCTCCGTTTTGCGGACGAGGCGGCTCAAAAAACAGCCGAAAAGCTTTCTCCCTTGCGCAAGTTCTGGATGCGCTTCTTCCTGAATCTTATCTGAGAAACGTTCCTCATCCTTTGGTGTTTGATCAGCAAAGAGCACAAGGCAGCATCACAGCCGCCTTGTGCTTATTTTTTCTTCTGTTTTCCCTGCACCGGCGCCCTGCATTGGCACACTCTTTTCTATATGATTTTCGCTTGCAGACTCACTTTTTTAAAGCTTTTTTCACATTAAGGCCTGCCCTGTTCTTTCCGCTTCTTTATTCCAAACTTGCCGGACGAAATGCTGCTGTTCGGATACAAAAAAGCCCCGTTCCTGACATGAACCGAACCAGTAAAAACGGACAATAGACAAGAAGCCCCCTGATGTAGGATAA
>CAUBKG010000086.1 GCA_958436475.1 uncultured Clostridia bacterium | reverse complement strand
AAAACCGACCGATCCTCCTGTGAAACCGACGGACCCGACCCAGCCGACCACCACCCCCGGCGGAATCACCATTGCTGATAAGAAAACCAATGTTTACATCAAGGATGTCAATTCCGATACCTATCTGTATATTAAGAACGGCGCTGTAGCCGCCGGTCCGCTCAACACAGAAGAGGATTTCGACTTCTGCTGGAACTTCATTGCGAAAGATGACGGTACCTACTGGATCCAGAGCGCTTCCAGCGGCCAGTATATGTGCCTGGAAAACAGATCGGGCAAGATCGATATGTTCGGCACTATTTACGAAGTATGGATGAGCTCCAAGTGGATGCTCAGCGGAACGAATGCTTCCCTTACCATAGAAAACGTATGGCTGAATAACACCGGCGACGGCGGCTTCATCTCCGCTTCCTCCGGTTCCAACGCAGTATACGGCACGAACCAGCAGAAATGGATGCTCGTGAAGCCCGCGCCGAAGCCCGGCCAGGAAGACGACGGCATCAAGGGCGAGCTGTATGACACCATTGCATCCGATAAGTTCGTGATTCCGGAAGCCAACAGCAATATGAACTCCATTGGCGCTTCCATGCCTTATACCAGATATGATACAGGCGCGGCCAGCATCGGCGGCGGCGCAGCCCTCGCAACTTCCGCAGACTTCGGGCGTATGAATATTGCCAGCCAGGCGTCGGAACAGTCCTATGTGCGGCTTCCTTCCAGCGGCTCCTACGCCGAATGGACCATGAAGACCACCGGCGCGGGCGTTACCATGCGCTTCACCATGCCGGACAGCGGCGACGGCAGAGGCCTGAACGGTTCTCTCGACGTTTATGTGAACGGCTCGAAGGTTAAAACCGTTGACCTCACCTCTTACTACATGTGGCAGTATTTCTCCAGCGGCCATCCGAGCGATTCGAACGACGGCGGCGCACCCTGCTTCGCCTTCGACGAAGTGCACTTCCTGCTCGATACTCCGCTCAAATCCGGCGATAAGATCCGCATCCAGAGCTCTGGAGCGGGCGGCCTCGAATACGGCATCGACTTCCTCGAAGTAGAAGATGTTCCCGATCCTATCCAGAAGACGGCCGGCGCGTTCTCTGTTGTTGACTTCGGCGCGAAGCCGAACGACGGCAAAGACGACCTTGGCGCCATCAAGAGATGTATGGCGGCAGCGGATGCAGCCGGTAAGGACGTTTACTTCCCCGAAGGTACCTATCACATCGATCAGATGTGGCTGGTCAATGCCTCCAACATGAAGATTTACGGTGCAGGCATCTGGTACACCAACATTCAGTTCACTAACGATAAGGATTTCGGCGGCGGTATTTCCGGCGGACATCCCAACGGCGGCGGCGACGGCTACTGCGACAACGTCGAGTTCTGCCATATGTACATCAACTCGAATCTCCGCTCCCGTTACAATCAGATGGCTGTTTACAAGTGCTTCATGGATATCTGGAGCGAGGGCTCTGTTATTCATGACATTTGGGAAGACCACTTCGAGTGCGGCTTCTGGTTTGGCGATTACAACGGCAAGATGGATTACTGCGACGGCGTTAAGGTTGTCAATTCCCGAATCCGCAACAACCTGGCCGATGGCGTAAACTTCTGCCAGGGCACCAGCAATGCGGTCGTATACAACTGCGATATCCGCAACAATGGTGACGATGGCCTCGCCATGTGGAACAACAGCGACATGGGAGCGAAGGACGAAGTGAACAACACGCTCTGCTATAACACCATCGAGCTCATCTGGCGTGCCGGCGCTATCGCAATCTACGGCGGCAGCGGCCATAAGATTTACAACAACTACATGCGCGATGTGTTCATGTCTGCCGGTATTCACCTGAACACCACCTTCCCGGGCCATAAGTTCGGCAATAACACCGGCATCACCTTCGATAACAATATCCTGGTCCGCTGCGGTACAGTGGCAGACTGCTGGAACGAAGATTTCGGCGCGATCGATCTCAAGGGCGATGTCAGAAATATCACCTTCAACAACACCTATCTCTATAACTCGCAGCACCATGCAATCCGTATCATGGATAATCCGACCGGCATCGTATTCAACAATACGAAGGTCTATGGCGCTGGCGTAGGCGGGCAGACCTCTAACTATTCCTCTATCCCGATCAAGGGCTGCCTGATTCGTCTCTCGGGCGACGGAAGCACGATTTCCGTTAAGTTCAACGGCTTGGATTACGCCAACATTGCGTACTCCTCCGGTGCACACAACCCAGCGATCTATGGCAATACCTCCAGCAATATTACCAACATGAATAACCTCGGTAACAATTACACCTTCACCATCCCCTCCGGCACCACGAAATAAAGCCGCGGGAGGGTAAAAGGAATTCCCAGCAACAAAAGCCTCCTGCCCGTTCCCGGGCAGGAGGCTTTTCCCGTTTGTGAACGGGAGCCAAAGAAAAAGGCCCCCTGTATGGGCTTTTAAGGAAAAATACAGAATAAGGGGTTGTAAATAAGTTATATTACATAATTTTACATAAACTGAACAGAGCCCTGTGAGGGCTTGTGCTTTTTCTGGCGTTTTCAAACGCAGAAAGATTCCGGAAATAAGCGCACGCTACCCCCAAATTCACGCCAAACTGAACAAATAAAATCATATGGTTCTGTATAATATCCACAGAAATGCAGTGGGAAAGTTCCTGTGGAGAAAAAAGCGAAAAAATAGCCTTGAAATTATTTATTTTTGTTGATATACTATAATCCGAGTGTAAGATATGAAAAATATCACATAAGAAGAAGTGACTTTTTATGGAAAATCACGAAATTTTTTTGGCAGCGTAAAAGGCTTTTTGCGCTTGAAATGAGGCCAAAGTCCAGGCCTCGGGAAAGGAAGGAACTGCAGAATGAAAACGAGGAGAAACGGGGCAAGGAGCCGTATAGCAATCGTGCTGGCGGCGCTGATGCTGCTCAGCAGCCTGTTTGCAGCGGTACCGGCCGCGGTAAACGCGGCGGAAGGGGACGCGAACCTGGTGGTAACGAATATCACCTGGACGCCGGAAAACCCGCAGCCGGGCGAGGAAGTCACCTTCAGCGCCACGGTGAAGAACATCGGAACCGATGCGTCGAGGAATGCCATCGTGGGCGTGCGGTTCGATATCGGCCAGCTGGGCAACTATGTCAGCTGGAGCGATAATACCGTCGCTTCGATCCCCGCGGGCGGGGAGCTCACGGTAACGGCGAACGGCGGCCCGAATAACAAGGCCACATGGACGGCGGGCGCCAAGGGCACCACGCAGGTGATTGCCTGGGTGGACGACCAGAACCGCATACCGGAATCGAACACGGGAGACAACCAGCTGACGAAGAGCCTGGAAATCGGGAAAGAAGTGGTGGCGCCGTCTGAGCCGTGCGATCTGACGATAACGGAGCTGCGGGCGGAAACCGGCACGCTGTATAAGAACGACCAGACGAAGCTGGTAGCGTTCGTAAAGAACGAGAGCGAAAACGCGGCGGGCGCATTCAAGGTCAGCTATTCGGTGGACGGGCGCACCGTGGATACGGTAACCTACACCGGCGGGATCGCGGCAGGAGGCACGGCGGTGGTCGTGTCCGGCCAGAAGTGGACGTCGGCCTTCGGCACGCACACGCTGCGGGCGGAGGTAAACCCGGATTCCACCCTGCCGGAGACCAATACGGATAATAATAAGCGCCTCGGCCTCATCAAGGTCAAGGACGAAACAAGGCCGGTAATTCCCACTGAGCCCACCAGTGCGCCGGCAACCGACCCGACCACTCCGCCCACTACTCAGCCTCCCACTCAGCCGCCTGTTATCGGCGATGATATCATCCTGAACGGCGATGAGAGCGGCGCAAGCGCTCTGATTGGTGACTGGTCCTATTATTCCGGCTGGACCGGCTACGATTACGCGGGTTTTGCTACGCTGAAGGATGCAGATCTCACCTCTTATCGGTATCTCCAAATAACATACACCGGTGATATCACCTACCTCCGCTTGGAATTTGAAAAGGCCGGCCAGAAGCCGCCGGTAAAATCTCCCGTTACGTGGTTCAATCCTGAACAGGCTGTTCACTTTGCTACCACGGATGGAAGCGCAATCAAAACGGTTGTCAGCACTCCTACCACGATCGTAATTGATCTCCAAGCCAGCGGTATTGATCTGAGCAAGGGCTTCGACGGTGTCCATTTGCATTATGGTGATGATGCAGAAGCTTCCAACGGCTTCGTTATCACCGATGCAAGGCTCAAAACCTCTGCTTCCTCCGGTGAAAATCCAACCACTCCGCCCATACAGCCTACGAATCCTGTAACGCCGACCGATCCTACGACCCCGGTCGATCCCGACCCGTCTGCTACGGTAAAGGCCTATGCAGTACCGGCTGGTAAGTCCGCTTCCTCTGCAGCTACCTTGTCGGTAGACGGTAAAAATGTAGGCGTGTTCGATACCCGTGTCAACCATGCCCGCTCCTGGAGCGGATACTATAACCCGAGCACCTATAACCCTGTGGCGATCTTCGATTTCAGCGGCACCGTTACGGTAAAGGTCGAGTTGAACCGCAGCGATGTGAACAGCGTGACCATCCGTCCGCTGAACCACCTCAAACCGCAGATCACACACCAAAACGGCAAAACGCAGATCACGTTCCAGATGTCCACTGCTGCGGGCGCTGCCAATGCTCCCGGCCAGTATACTCTGGAATTCAACGGAAACTCGAACGATACGCTCCATCTGTTCGCCAGCAAGATTGAAGCGGCTCCCACCGGCAATGTGATTACCATTGCCAGCGGCACCTCGCGCGACGGCGATATTTACCTCGGCAGCGGCCAAACCCTTTACATTGAAGGCGGCGCGGCGCTTTACGGCCGCGTGCACTTTGCCAGCAACTCGAAGCTTGTGGGCCGCGGCATTGTGGACGGCAGCAAATTCAACACCTGGGGCGGCAGCAACGGCCTCTTCCCCATCGATATCACCGGCGTGAGCAACG
>CAUBKG010000085.1 GCA_958436475.1 uncultured Clostridia bacterium | reverse complement strand
GCGGCGTCCTCCGGTCCGTCTTCCGGCGGGGAAGAGGCTCCCCTTTCAGAGGGGCCCGCACAGGAACAGGCTGCGGAAGAGGACGCGCCCATTCTGGCCTTTTCCCTTGCCGACCGCGCGGCGGTGGATGCCCTCCCCGCGCCCGAGAACCTCACCACCCAGTACTACTCGCGGGTGCTCACTTTGCTGGACGCCCTCAAAAACGCCGATGATTTTGAAGGAAAGGAAGCGTATCTCGAAAAGCTGGAAGCGGCCCTCGCGCGCATCCGGGAACTGCAGGCCGAGATCGACTCGATCAACGATGAAATCAAGGCTAAGCTTTACCCCTTCGAGAGTATTTCCCTCCGGGATAAGGATACGGTGCTCGGCATCCTCCGCCGGTGCGAGGCGCTCGGCGCTTACGACCTCGCCAAAATCGAGGGCCTCAGCGATGTGAAAAAGGCCAGGGCCCAGATCGACAGCCTCGAACGCGCAAGGGCCGTGGGAATCGTCCTCGTCATTGCCGTGCTCCTGCTCGTGCCCGCTGCGGTCTTCCGCATCCGGCGGCGGCGCCGCAGGCGCCTCGAGGCAAAGCAAATGCCCATCGAAGAGGACGACGCTCTCCCTTCCCCGGAAACAGGAACCGGGAGGGATACCGAATGAAAAAAGACCTGCTCGTGCTGGCGCTTGCGGCGCTGATGATCGCCGTGCTCTGTTCCGGCACGAAAATACAATCGGTAGACGAATATTACCTCACCCATATCGACGACATCACCGAAGAAACCGATACCGTCACCCTCAGCATCCGGTGCGATACCGTTTTGGAGAATTGGGACGACCTCGACCCCGCCCTGCAAAGCGGAAAATATGTGCCGGCGGACGGCGTGATCCTCGCCCCGGCAGAGTACGTCCTCCGCCCCGGCGACACCGTCTTCGACGTGCTCGACCGCGCCGTGCGCCATAGCCGCATCCAGATGGAATTCCAGGGCGCGGCGGAAAACAGCTACGGCAGCGTGTACGTGCAGGGGATCCATTATCTGTATGAATTCTCCTGCGGCCCTTTAAGCGGCTGGATGTACCGTGTGAACGGCGAATTTCCGAACTATGGTTGCAGCAAATATACCCTCCGGGACGGCGATGTGATAGAATGGGTGTATACCTGCGACCTCGGACGGGACGTGGGCTGCCAATGGATGGAGGGACAAAGCCGGTGAACGCATTTGAAAGCTACCACCCCGCGGTGCTGCTGTTTTATTTCCTTTCGGTGACGCTGCTCACCATGTTCACGAGCCATCCGGTGATCCTCCTTTTGTCCGTTCTTTCGGCCGTCTGCTTTTTCGGCATGCTCGCGCGCCGGCGGGAGCTCCGCTCGAGCCTTGCCTTTTATATCCCGGCGTTTTTGCTCATTGCCGTCACCAATCCCCTGTTCAGCCACAACGGCGTGACCCCTCTGTTTTATCTGAACGACAATCCCGTGACCCTGGAAGCTGTGCTTTACGGCGCGGCCATCGCCGCCATGCTCATCGCCGTGGTTTACTGGTTCAAATGCTTTTCCGAAGTGATGACCTCGGATAAATTCCTCTACCTCTTCGGGCAGGCAATCCCCCGCCTCTCGCTCATCCTCTCCATGGCGCTGCGCTTCCTGCCCCTTTTCCGGCAAAAGGCCCGGAGCATCCGCAGAACGCAGAAAACGCTCGGGCTCTATGCCTCCAAAAGCATCACCGACCGCGTGCAGGCCTCCGTGCGCGTGTTTTCCGCGCTCGTTACCTGGTCGCTCGAAAACGCCGTGGAAACAGCCGATTCCATGAAGGCGCGCGGGTATGGCCTCGCGGGGCGCACGAGCTTTTCCCTCTTTCGCTTCACCGGGCGGGATGGCGCCCTGCTCGCCGTTTCCCTCCTTCTCTTTCTGCCCGTCTGCCTCGGGTACGGGCGGTATCTGGGCTTCGGGTTTTACCCCGAAATCACCCCTCTTTCCTTCCGCGCGCCCGCCTGCATCCTTTATTTTCTCTTGTTTCTGCTCATGTTCCTCCCATTTTTCATCGAGATCAAGGAGGCTGTCACATGGAAATACTTGCGCTCAAAAATATGAGCTTTACCTACCCCGGTGCGGATTCCCCTGCGCTGGACGGCGTTTCCCTCTCCGTAAACCCCGGCGAATTCGTGGTGCTGTGCGGGGAATCGGGCTGCGGGAAGACCACCCTCCTGCGGCTTTTGAAGCGTGAGCTTTCTCCCCACGGGCAAAAATCGGGGGAGATCCGGTACCGCGGCGTGCCGCTGGAGCAGCTTTCCGACCGCGAGGCCGCCTCCAAAATCGGGTTCGTTATGCAGAACCCCGAAAACCAGATCGTCACCGATAAGGTCTGGCACGAGCTGGCCTTCGGCCTCGAGAGCCTGGGGCTGCCCTCCTCCGTCATTCGCCGGAGGGTGGGGGAAATGGCCAGCTTTTTCGGCATACATGAGTGGTTCCGCCGGGAAACCGCCTCCCTTTCGGGCGGGCAGAAGCAGATTTTAAACCTCGCTTCCGTAATGGTGATGCAGCCCGATATCCTGCTGCTGGACGAGCCCACCTCCCAGCTCGACCCCATCGCCGCGGCGGATTTTATCGCCACCCTGCGGAAGCTCAACCAGGAGCTGGGCCTCACCATCCTGCTGGCGGAGCACCGGCTGGAGGATGTGTTCCCGCTGGCGGATAGGGCGGCGGTCATGGAACGGGGCCGCGTGATCCTTTCCGATACGCCCGGGCAGGCGGCGCGGGCCCTCCGCGCCCTTCCGGGGGGCCATCCCATGCTGCTGGGGCTGCCGAGCGCGGCCCGCATCTATAACGGGCTCGGCGCCTCCGGCCCCTGCCCGCTCACGGTAAAGGAAGGGCGCGGCTTTTTAAGCCGCGGTTATAAAAACGAGATCACCGCCCTGCCCGCCAGGCCGGAGCCCCCCGCGGGGGAGGCGGCGGTGGAGCTGCGGGAAGCATGGTTCCGCTATGAGCGGGAGCTGCCGGATATCCTGCGCGGGGTGAACCTGTCCGTGAGCCGGGGGGAATGCTTCGGCATCCTCGGCGGCAACGGCACGGGCAAAACAACCCTGCTGCGCGTGATTTCCGGCCAGCAGCGCGCCTACCGTGGCCGGGTGGCGATAAACGGCAAAAGGATCAAGGATTATAAGGGGCCGGAGCTTTACCGGAAAAACCTCGTTCTGCTCCCCCAGAACCCGCAGGACGTCTTTTTAAAGCCCACCGTGGAGGAAGACCTCGCGGAGCTGCGCCGCCCCATGGGCTGTTCCCCGGAGGAGTGGAAGGCCCGGGTGGAACGAACCCTTTCAAAGGTCGGCATCGCCCACCTGCTCCGCCGCCACCCCTACGACCTGAGCGGCGGCGAGCAGCAAAAGGCCGCGCTTGCGAAAATCCTCATGCTGGAGCCTAAAATCATCCTGCTGGACGAGCCCACCAAGGGGCTGGATGCACACGCAAAGGCTTCCTTCGGGGAGATCCTCCGCAGTCTCGCGGCGCAGGGCATCACCCTCCTGCTCGTGACGCACGATGTGGAGTTTGCCGCTTCGTATACCGACCGCTGCGCCCTTTTCTTCGACGGAGAGCTGACCGCTCCTGCCGTCCCCGCTGAATTCTTTGCGGGCAACAGCTTTTACACCACCGCCGCCAACCGCATTTCCCGCCATATGTATGAAAACGCCGTCACGTGTGAAGACGTGATTGAAATCTGCAAAAGGAACGGGCCGAACGATGCATAAAAAAGCGCTGCGCTATTCCCTCATTCTTTTGGGTATCCCCCTGGTGATCGCCATAGGAGTCGTCCTCTTCCGCGACCGGAAATACCAAATCATCTCCCTCGTGCTGGCCCTCGCCGCCTGCGTGCCCTTTTTTCTCTCCTTTGAAAAGCGCGGCCCGAACGCCAAGGAGCTGGTGCTCCTAGCCGTAATGGTTGCCCTTTCCGTGGCGGGGCGCGCGGTCTTCGCGCCCATTCCCGGCTTCAAGCCCGTGACCGCCATGGTGGTGATCACCGCGATCTATTTCGGACCGGAGGCCGGGTTCCTCACCGGAGCCCTTTCCGCCGTAGTTTCGAACTTCCTCTTTGGACAGGGGCCCTGGACCCCCTTCCAGATGTTCGTGTGGGGCTTCCTCGGCTTCCTCGCGGGGCTGCTCGCCCGGCGGGGCTGGCTGGAAAGCCGCGTTACCCTCTCCCTCTACGGCGTCTTCGCGGGCGCGGCATTCTCCCTGATGATGGACGTTTGGACGGTGCTGGCCTTCGACGGCGTTTTCAGCCTCGCCCGGTATTTGGCCGCCGCGGCCGCTTCCCTGCCCTTCCTTCTGACCTACGCCGTTTCCAACGTGGTTTTTCTCCTTCTGCTGGAGCGGCCTATCGGCCGCAAGCTCGAACGGGTCAAGGTGAAATACGGCCTCATGGAGGGCTGAAGAAGCAAAAAGGCCCGGCAAAGCCTTGCGTTATGAGCAGCAATAACCCACCGCAGTGCTTTCTGCCAAAAGCGCTATGGTGGGTTATCTTTTTGGTATGTGCCTCGCCCTTGGACCTTCGGCAAGGCTGCCACCCGCCGTAGGGGCGCCCATTGGGCGCCCGCTCTGCCCCGTGCGTTCCGCACGGTTTTTCCGCAGGCAGGCAATTTTTTGCGGGCGGCCTTTTGGCCGCCCCTACGCCAAAGCCCCATCTGTGCGGCTCGCTTCCCGGAACCGCCGTAGGGGCGCCCATTGGGCGCCCGTCCTGTCCTGTGCATTCTGCATGGCCTTCTGCGAGCAGGCAATTTTGTTTTCGGCGGGCGGCCGGTGGCCGCCCCTACGAGAAGCCCCATCTGTGTGGCTCGCTTCCCGGATGTATAAAACATTTGCTTTTTCAATGCTTCGTTTCCAACCCGAAAAAAACTTTCTCCCCTGTTTACAATGCCTGAATGTATTGAGATGTTGACTTTTGTCGGTAAAAACTATACAATATTTTTGTCGGTAGAAAGGGGTGAAGTGATTGCCGGCTAAGAAAATAGGGCGGCCCACCGATGAGCCGAAGCCGATTCGTTTGGATGTACGCATCAGCGAAAACGATGCGGCAATACTGGACGATTACTGCAAACGAAAAGGGAAAAAGCGTCCGCAGGCGATTCGGGATGGGATAAAACTGCTCAAAGAACAATAAAAGGAAGCGGCGCGTCGTCGGTAAAGTACTACGCCACTTCCCCTATACCGCCAAATGCCCAAAAGGCAATTGTAGCATAAATATGATATCATATGCCGCCCTTCCTTTCAAGCTTTGGCGGAAAACAG
>CAUBKG010000084.1 GCA_958436475.1 uncultured Clostridia bacterium | reverse complement strand
AAGGCGCCGTGAGTCTTCACGGCGCCTTTGCCTTTAATTATTTATAATATACACCTATCAAGGATATTTGTCAAGAAAAAATACGGATATTTCCGCATCTGTATTCAAATTTATCCAGGATACCGAAAGCCGCCTAAGGTCTGGGCTTCGCAGGGTCAGCCGGCGGTACCGCGGTAGGAAACCACGGGCTCACGCTTATGGCGGCTTTTTCTATGCATAGCTTCGATTTTTTTCAGCGTTTCAGGGGAAGCCTCACCGCAGAGCAGATAGCGGTCGAGCTCGCGGTAGGTAAAGCCCATTTCCGTTTCATCGGTCTGCCCGTCGTACAGGCCGGCGGAGGGGGCCTTTTCGATCAGAAAGCCGGGCGCGCCGAGAAAGCGGAGAAACTCAAAAATTTCAGTTACGGTCAGGTCGGAAATGGGGTTAAAGTCGTGCGCGCCGTCTCCCCACTTGGTAAAATAGCCCACATAGGCTTCGCTCCGGTTGCCGGTGCCCGCAACGAGGCAGCCGCGGCTCTGGGCAACGGCATAGAGCGCCGTCATCCGCAGGCGGGGCGCAAGGTTCACCTGTGCTTCAGCGCTTATTTCCTGCACGCCGGTAAGCGCGCAGAGGATTTCGGCTTTCACGGAAGACAAATCAGCCGTAACGCTCTCGATTCCAAACTGCTCCGCGACCTTAAGGCCATCGTCCATATCAATGGAAAAGTTCCTCGCGGATTCGCAGGGCATCAGAACGCCGAGCGTGTTTTCGCAGGCCCTCTTGCAGAGAATGCCCACGAGGGCGCTGTCTTTCCCGCCGGAATTGCCATAAACGATTCCCAAGGCCCCGGCATCCTCCACCGTTTTTCGGATAAAGGCGACCCGGCCCTCCAGCTCCTTTTCCCAGTTTCTAAGCATGCTGTTTCCTTCTTTCCGTGGCTGCAATGAATTCCCGGAAGAGGGGGTGGGCCTTGTTCGGGCGGCTCTTGAATTCCGGATGGTACTGCACGCCGAGATAAAAATCGTGCCCGGTCAGCTCCATCGCCTCCACGAGGCGGCCGTCGGGGGAGGTCCCGCTGAAGTCCATCCCATTTTCCAGAAAGGAGGCGCGATAGTCGTTGTTGAATTCGTAGCGGTGGCGGTGGCGCTCCTGTATGAGCTCCTGCCCATAGGCTTTTTCCAGAAGGGTATGGGGAGCCACCCTGCACGGGTAAGCGCCGAGGCGCATCGTCCCGCCCTTCGGCAGGTTGCCCTGCTGGTCGGGCATCAGGTCGATGATTTTGTGCGGGCTGTTTGGAGCAAATTCGCCGGAGTGCGCCTCTGCCTGCAAAAGGATGTTCCGGGCAAATTCAATGGCGGCAATCTGCATGCCGAGGCAGATGCCGAAATAGGGCACATGGTTTTCCCGGGCATACTGCGCCGCGGCGACCATGCCTTCGATCCCGCGCCCGCCGAACCCGCCGGGGACGATGATGCCGTCTGCTTCCCCGAGTATCTGCGCTGCGTTTTCAGGCGTGAGACGCTCGCTGTCGATCCAGTCGATTTTCACCTGTACGCCGCTGTCCCATCCGCCGTGGCTGAGGGCTTCCGCAACCGAAAGATAGGAATCGTGCAGCTGAACGTATTTGCCCACTAAGGCGATTCGGACTTCGGAACGGCACTCCTTGATGCGCTCCACCATGTGCTTCCATTCGGCCAGGTCGCAGGGGGCTTTGGGCATTAGGGAAAGCTCACGCATGGCGATTTCGGCCAGCCCCGCCTCCTCCAGCATGAGTGGCGCTTCGTACAGTACGGGGAGGGTGAGGTTCTGAATGACGCAGTCCTCCTTTACGTTGCAGAAAAGGGCGATCTTTTTCAGCACGGAGGGCTCCACCGGCAGGCTACACCGCGCCACGATGATATCCGGCGTGATGCCGAAGGACTGCAGCTCCTTCACGGAATGCTGGGTGGGCTTGGATTTATGCTCCTTGGAGGATTCGAGATAGGGAATCAGCGTTACATGGATAAACAGGCAGTTTTCTTTTCCGACCTCATGCCCCACCTGGCGGATGGCCTCCAGAAAGGGCTGGGATTCGATATCGCCGGTGGTGCCGCCGATTTCCGTGATGATGATATCCGCTTCAGACGTTTTTCCTACCGAATAAATGAAGGTTTTGATCTCATTGGTGATATGGGGGATGACCTGCACGGTTTCCCCGAGATATTCGCCGCGGCGTTCCTTTGTGAGCACGTTCCAGTAGACCTTGCCGGTGGTCAGATTGGAAAACTGGTTGAGGTTTTCATCGATAAAGCGCT
Organism: uncultured Clostridia bacterium; assembly: GCA_958436475.1. Taxonomy (GTDB): domain Bacteria; phylum Bacillota; class Clostridia; order Oscillospirales; family Acutalibacteraceae; genus CAUBKG01. The sequence continues at coordinate 3,667 of CAUBKG010000084.1, read as the reverse complement.
CGTAGTGGCCGAGATCGAGGTCAGTTTCAGCTCCGTCCTCCGTAACGAACACCTCGCCGTGCTGGTAGGGGCTCATGGTGCCGGGGTCCACGTTGATGTACGGATCCAGCTTCTGCGAGGCCACCTTGAAGCCGCGCGCCTTCAGCAGACGGCCGAGGCTGGCGGCCGTGATGCCCTTGCCGAGCCCGGAAACAACGCCTCCGGTTACAAAGATGTACTTAGTTTGCATGTTCTTCATCTCCTGTTTTTTCAAGCGGCCTATCGCTTTCCGGCTTGCTTCGGGTGCCGAAAACATCCGAGACCTCGGTAATGGAAATAAAGGCGTTTTCATCTGCTTCCATCACGAGAAGGCGCATTTTTGCAATCTGAAAACGATTGACGACAAAATATATAACGGTTTTTTCCTCAGAGGAATAATACCCTTTGGCAGACATTAAAGTGATCCCGGTGCCGAACGCTTCCGAGAGCGCTCCGCCGACCTCTTCCGGACAGCTCGTGATGATGGTGGCGGCCTTAGCCTTATCGAAGCCTTCCACGATGAAATCCACCGCTTTTAAGGCGACAAAGTATGCAACGATGGAATAGAGGGGAAGAATCCAGCTCTGCTGGACAATTCCCACCACGATATAAAGGACGGCGTTATACAGCATTACAAAGGTGCCCACCGTGATGCCGAGGCGCTTTGCAAAAATGACTGCCAGCACCTCGATGCCGTCCATTGCGCCGCCGAACCGGATGGTGAGCCCGCTTCCGATCCCGGAGATCATTCCGCCGAACACGGCACAGAGCAGCAGATCGGTTCCGGCGAAGGGGGAAGAAGAGGCAACGTCCACAGGAAAAACGGAGGAGGAAATCAGGTAGGCGGAAAGGGAATAGACCGTTACGGCATAGGCCGAGCACAGAGTAAAGCCCAGACCCTGCCTGCGGAAGCCGTAAAGAAAGATCGGGATGTTGAGGATGAGAAGAAACAGGGAAAGGGTGTATTCATCCGGAGTCATGAGCCAGAGCAGCATGGATGTGCCGGAGATGCCGCTGTCATACAGGCGCACGGGAGCGAGAAACATCGTAACGCCGATGGCGTTGATAATTCCGGCTGCGGTCAGCAAAAGGATAGTCACCCAAATCGGCCTTGCGTTTCTTGTCTTTTTCATCATGCGCCTCCTTCGACCTTGTATATTTAAAAAGTATTCTAAAAAAACTTATTCGTTCCTTTTTGCAATGATGCCGTGCGAAAAGCTAAAAAATTCAAAATGTCAAAATGCCGAAGCCCTGTACTAACGAAAAGGAGAACTGTTATGAAGCGCTGTAAGCCTCCAGAATACGTTCAGCGACCTCGCGCCGGGAAACACGGCGGTCCATCGCCTGTTTTTCGATGGCACGGTGAGCTTCCTCCTCGGTCAGCCTTTCGTATTGGATCAGCAGGCATTTGGCTTTGTCTATCACACGGATATCTTTCAGCTTCTGCTGCATCCGTTCGGCCTGCGGAATGGCGTTTGCAAGCCGCCGGTGTACGGCGGACATCATCTTGACCGCATATATGAGCATCCTTCGCCCCATTTCGGAGGAAAGAACGAAAACGCCGGATTCCTCCAGCTTAGAGCAGGCCGCTTCATAGGAAGCGGGAACGCACACCAGAATGACACCCGACGTGGTTCCGGCCGCCATTTTGGCGAGGTCGTAGCCCTGGCCGTCGGTCAAGGGGGAAATAATCAAAACAATGGAAAACACCTGCTCCTGCAGGGCGCGCCATGCCTCCCCGCCTGTGTGGAGGCAGGAGATAGAATGAAACCCCTGTTCTGACAGGATCGAGGTAAAAACTTCTTCAGATTTCTTTGTGCCGGCCACTAACAACGCCTTTGTCATTGCTCCACCATCCTTTTTGAGTTCCGCCAGGCGCCCGGTCAGATGCGTTCGAAATACCGGGCGATATCGAACGAGTGCTTATCGCCGGCAAGCGCATGCTCCCGGCATTCCTCCCGCTTTTCGCAAACAAAGCGTTCCACGAGCTCACGAGACAGCACGCGGCGCACAAAATCGCTTGTCTCGGTAAGATCCAGCGCTTCTGTGAGGCTGCCCGGAAGGCTTTCTGCGGAGGAAACGGCCGCCTCAAACAGGTTTTCATTGCAGGGAGGAGCCAGCGTTTCTCCGCGTTCAATACCGTCGAGCCCGGCGTGGATCAGGAGAGCAAAGGCGAGATACGGATTGCAGGAGGGGTCTGCCGAGCGCAGCTCCATGCGCATATGCTCGCCGGAGGATGCCGGAATACGGATGAGCTGCGACCGGTTCTGGTGCGACCAGGTCACGTATTTGGGCGCTTCGAAGGAGCCCAGGCGGCTGTAGGAATTCGTGAGGGGATTGAGAAAAGACGTAATTTCGGCCACGCGGCTGAGAATACCGGCGATAAAGCTTTCTGCGGGCTGCGAATGGGTTTCGCCGTGCTGGAAGAGATTCTTACCGCCCTGGAACAGAGAAAGATTGATGTGCATGCCGTTTCCACTTTGATTTTCGAGAGGCTTCGGCAGGAAGGAAGCAAACAGCCCGTTCTGTGCTGCAATGGCTTTCACCGCCATTTTAAAGGTAATAAAATTATCGGCGGCGGAGAGAGCATCCGAATACCGGAAATCAATTTCATGCTGGCCGGGGCCCTGCTCATGGTGGGAACGCTCTGGTAGCAAATCCATTTCCTCGAGCGCGAGGCATATTTCCCGGCGGATGTTTTCCCCCTTGTCCAAAGGAGCGATATCGCCATAGCTTCCGCGGTCGTGCGGCATGAGGGTGGGGTTCCCGTCCAAATCGGTCCGGAACAGATAGAATTCACATTCTGTCCCGATATTGCAGATATATCCCATATCCGCCGCGCGCCCGATGGCCTTTTTCAAAATGTTCCGGCTGTAGCCTTCAAAATCCGTTCCATCGGGATTTTTCACATCGCAGAACATCCGCATCACACGTTCGTGAGCGGGCCGCCAGGGAAGAAGGGAAACCGTCGAGCCGTCTGGCACGAGAAAGAGGTCGGAACGGTCCACCGTGCGGAAGCCGGTCACAGCCGAAGCGTCGAAAGATACGCCGTCGGCAAACGCACGGTTCAGCTGGGAAGACATGACCGCCATGTTCTTCTGTGTTCCAAAAAGGTCGCAATAGGCCAGGCGGATGAATTTAACGTCTTCTTCCTCCACCAGGTTCAAAATATCCATATTCGTTGCATCCATCATAGGAATCCTCCTGCGTTGTTTCATTGCCGGGCGGGCAGCTCCGGGAAACTGTTATAAAAAAAGCGTTCGCAGCGGGAGCACTATTTCTGCATAGACTCTCCCTGCGAACGCCTTTGTTCTTAAAAATAATATATCATAATCATTTGGAAAAAGTCAATCCTGTTTTTGCGGGAGGCAGAAAATGCTTGAAAAAATTTTAACAAGGGTTATTGACAAAATTGAACCGCGTGGTATATAATAGCGCCAGAAACAGCAAAGGTGCTGCGGTAAAAAGCCGCAGCGCCTTTTTTGTTTTTCCATGCGTACGCGCCATTATGAAACGTTCGAAAAATAAATTGATAAAAGGGGAGAAAATTTATGTTGAATCAGAACAGGGAAGGCACAAACTCCGTTCCGGAATTGTTCGGCAGCATGGTATTCAACGACCATGTGATGAAGGAACGCCTGCCGAAGGA
>CAUBKG010000083.1 GCA_958436475.1 uncultured Clostridia bacterium | reverse complement strand
CCGCATCCGCCACCGCGCGCGCCACGTTCCGGTCGAGCGCGCTCGGGATGATATAATCGGGGGAAAGCTTATCGTCCGTTACAAAGGAAGCGATGGCACGCGCCGCGGCGATCTTCATTTCGTCGTTGATATCGCTCGCGCGAACATCCAGCGCTCCGCGAAAAATGCCGGGGAAGGCCAGCACGTTGTTGATCTGGTTCGGGAAGTCGCTCCGCCCGGTGCCAACAACAGCCGCGCCCGCTTCCCGTGCGAGCTCCGGCATGATTTCCGGTACAGGGTTTGCCATGGGGAAGAGAATAGGATCGCGGTTCATGCTCTTCACCATTTCGGGCGTGACGCATCCAGGCGCGGATACGCCGATAAACACATCCGCTCCGCAAAGCACCTCTGCAAGTGTTCCCTTGCGGTGCTCGCGGTTGGTGACGGCCGCCATTTCCTGCTTTTCTTTGTTGAGGCCCTCGCGGCCTTCATAAATGGCTCCTGCGCGGTCGCACAGGATCACGTCTTTTAAGCCCATGGCGATGAGCAGGCGGATGATGGCGATGCCCGCCGCGCCCGCTCCGCTCGTGACCACGCGGATCTCCCCGAGCTTTTTGCCTGTGAGCTTGAGTGCATTTAGCATAGCGGCCAGGGTGACAACTGCCGTGCCGTGCTGGTCATCGTGAAAAATAGGGATATCGCAGCATTCCTTTAAGCGGCGCTCGATCTCGAAGCAGCGCGGCGCGGAGATATCCTCGAGGTTGATGCCCCCGAAGCTGCCCGCGAGCAGGCGGACGGTGTTTACGATATCCTCCACCTCTTTGGAACGGACGCACAGCGGAACGGCGTCTACATCGCCGAAGGCCTTGAAAAGCGCGCATTTGCCTTCCATCACGGGCATGCCGGCCTCCGGGCCGATATCGCCGAGCCCGAGAACGGCGGTTCCGTCCGTCACCACGGCGACCAGATTGGAGCGCTGGGTGAGCTCATAGCTTTTATCGATATCCTTCTGAATTTCGAGGCAGGGCTGCGCGACGCCCGGCGTATACGCGAGCGAAAGGTCGTCTTTCGTTTCGAGCGGCGCCCGGCAGACCACTTCGATTTTCCCCTTCCATTCATAATGCCGTTTCAGCGATTCCGATGCATAATCCATTTGCTTGTTCCATCCTTTTCCGCGGGAGCAAAGCATCTCCCGCCCTGTATTTCGACTGTTTCCCCGCGAGCCCGCCGGAAAACCCGGTTTTTACCGTGATTATTTTAACACAGCGCGCAAAAAAATAAAAGCCTTGCCGCGCAAAGACGGGGCCAGGTGAGGAAACTTTTTTTCTGGCTTGCACTAAATAAGTAAGGAAGCCCGTGGCAGATTTCTACTGCTACGGGCTTCTTATGTTTTTTTATCTTCAAAAAACAGGATAAAATCTGTTTTTCACCGTGGAAGGTGCTGTTTTCGATGCAATGCAAGGAAGTTTTCCGCTGGCACCCTTTGTGGTTGCCAAGGAAAAATGACGCAGCAGTGCGCAAAAACAGCTCCTCCAACGGAAAAGTTTCCTTATCTGGAGCCGGCTAAAACCAGACGTTTTTTGCGGCAGGGCTTTTACTGCTTCAGGAAAGGCGCTTTTCTATGGCGGTAACCAGCATGCGGAGCGTTTTGATGCGGGCATATTTTTTATCGTTCGATTCCACCACGATCCACGGCGCGTGCTCCGTGCTGGTGCGCTCGAGCATTTCATTCACCGCCTGCTCGTAACACTCCCATTTTTCGCGGTTGCGCCAGTCTTCCTCCGTGATCTTCCACTGCTTTTCGGGGGTGTTCTGCCGCTCCTTGAAGCGGCGGAGCTGTTCCTCCCGGTCGATGTGCAGCCAGAACTTCAAAAGGATGGTTCCAAAATCGGTGAGGCTCTCTTCAAATAGGTTGATCTCCCGGTAGGCGCGCTTCCACTCCTCTTCCCCGCAGAAGCCTTCGATGCGCTCCACCAGTACGCGGCCGTACCACGTGCGGTCAAAAACCGCGGTGTGTCCCGTTTTCGGAAGGCGGGTCCAGAACCGCCAGAGGTAAGGATAGGCGCGCTCCGTTTCGGTGGGGGCAGAGATGGGAACCACCTCATAGCCGCGCGGGTCCAACGCCTTTGTAATACGCCGGATATTACCACCCTTCCCGGCGGCGTCCCATCCCTCGTATGCGAGGACGAGGGGAATCTTTTTCCGGTAAAGCCGGTTTTGCAGGTCAAAGAGTCGGTGCTGGAGGGCATCGAGCTCCTCCCTATATTCCTCTTTTTCAATGGATGCGCCGAGGTCCACCTCCTCCAGCCGCGGTACGGGCAGAAGGTGGATATGGCCGTATTCATACGGCAGGAGCTTTCTGCCCGCTCCCTCTTCCCGCTCCCGCAGGGCGCGCTCCAGCGCATCCACTACTGTTCGGTACACCTTCGCTGCCGCAAAGCGGCGGTCGTGCGCTTCCACGATCGTCCACGGCAGGCCGGCCTCCACGCTTTTTTCCAGCATGCGGTCGAACGCGCGGTAATATTCCGCATACTGCTTATGGCGCTTCCAGTCCCGCTTCGTCACGCGCCAGCGGGTGGCTTTATCTTCTTCCAGCCGTTCGAAGCGTTTTTTCTGCTCCTTCTCTGAAATGTGCAGGAAAAAGCGCAGGATCACGGTTCCTTCATTCCGAAGCAACCGTTCAAAGTTGATAATCTCCCGAAAGCGGCGCTCATATTCTTCTTCGCCGCAGCCGTCTTCCACCGCCAGAACCGATACCGCCCCGTACCAGCTCCGGTCAAAAATAGCCATATCCCCCGCGCGGGGCAGGCGCGCCCAGTATTGGTGCAGAAACGGATAGCGGTCTTCCCCTTCTGCACCCGGGTTTTCGCCGTGCACACTGAAGCCGCGTGCATCGAGGCTCTGCATCAAATCGGAAATCACCCGGCCTTTGCCCGAAGCGCCCCAACCCTCGAACAAAAGGATCACCGGTATTTTCATTTTCCTCGCCTGCTGCTGCAGGAGGATGAGCCTGTTTTTCAGCGCATCGAAACATTCGCTGAATTCCTCTGCCGTCAAACGAAGATCAAGGTCTGTATATTCCAGCATTCGTGCTGCCTCCCTGCTTGTTCATGCTGTTTCAGTATACTGCTGCGGACGTCTGATTGGTACGCCGGAAGCATCCATTTTTCCAGCTATTCTTCCTTTATTGTGCGCGGCAGAGCCGGTTTTATCAAAAGCCGGACCTCTTTTTACCGTCTCAGATAAAAACAGCAGCCCCGCACGCCGTAAAAGCACGCGGGGTTATCACATGAACTTTACCGGACGAGATAGGAAAGCCGTTCGAGCAGATCGGCGCTGCGGGTAACGGAAATATTATTGAGGAAAATCACATCGTCCACTCCTTCTTCCCGCACGAACTGCTGGAGGCTTCGGGAATCCACCTTATGGAAATAGCGGTAATCGATGATATACACGGTTCGATAGGTTTCCGAAAGGAAGGGGGCGAAGGCGTTGCCGAACGATTCCTTGACCAGCACGCAGGTATCCCTGGTTGCCGCCGCATCGTTGCGGATAACGCTCAGAGGATTATCCCCTCCGATAAAGGTGCTGTATTTATAATACCGGTTCCAGGTGGTAACATCCGAAACGATCGGTGATTCGAAGGATTTCCCCTTACTGTCTGTAATCGTCATAGTGTTTCCGTGGGGCGGCTCGTAGGCGACCACGATATCCGGATGATTTCCGAGGGCCTTCGGCTTGCCGGTTTCGCGGTAAAAGGAGCCGAGGTAATCGGAATATACATGCTCCTCAAAGGTGGAAAGCGCCGCTGCCGGAGTTCCCTTTGTTTCGCAGAAGCCGGTATAGGCATAATACGCGCCGAGCGCCGTCCAGTGATGATCGGTGCGGAAGTAAATATATTCCCCGTTTTCGTGATGGGACCGGAGCGTATCGAACAGCGGCACGGTTTTGACCTGCCCGCTCATCGAGCCGTACATATACTCAATGGCCTTTTTCTGGTCGGAGGTCTTCAGGCCCTTGCGCACCGAGTCGGGCACGCAGATATCCATGCTCGTGGGTACAATAATATCATATACCGCCGCGCTGCCCGCAAGCTGGCTGCACGCGCGGTTGACCGTCGCCGCGTATTCGTCCGCCTTGCTCTGGACGAAATTATAATATTCAAAGGCGCTGTCCCCAATGAGCAGCGTGGCGCCGAGATCCTGCGCGGGCTCATGATCCAACCCCGGGGGCCTTTGGCGGTCGTCGTCCGTCTGCCCGGCCGCCGAGGTGACGGGCTGAGTGGCAGGTTCCGTGGCGGGGGCGGTCGTCTCCGGCATGGTGGCGGGTTCCGCCGGGGCGTCCGGGATTTCATCCCCCTCCTGCACGTTGCTGCTGATCTGCACGGAGCTCACCCCATACAGGGATTTCACCGCTCCATTGAGCGAAAGCAGAGCATCCCGGCAGGGAAAGGTATCGGAAAACCAAGTGCCGATATCATCGAACCATTCGCCGCCGGCAAGGGCGGAAAAGGAAAAGGAGGGAAAACGGGTGAGCTCCCGGTTTTCGGCCGCGGAATAGGACGGGCGCAGCGGGATCAGCCACGAAATAACAGCGCAGATATAAAACACGATAAAGAAAACGAGCACCTGGAACACTCTTGCCCGATGGTGCCGAAAGGCCTTTCGGGGCGTATTCTCCACTTTTTTCATACCGGCACCCTCCTTTCGTCAAAACTGGAAATAGAGAAACGGATTGTAGCTATCCCCTACGAGAGCCGCCGTGGACAGCAGGAGCAGCGCCACCGGGAACAGCACGCGCAGGCCCGTTCCGGCTGCCGCGGCCGCCGCCCCGCCCTCTTCAAGACGTGCCACCGCCCGGCGCACGAGCTTTGCTACGGGGGTGACGGCAATGACGGCGGTCACAAAGAAGACGGCATATCCGCCGAGGAGCACATTGGTTTCAAAGCTCGTAAAGCCGCCTCTGCCGGTGAACATGCCGGAAAGCACCATTCCCACCTGGCCGATGTCGCGGAAACGGAACAGGATCCATCCAAAATACACAACGGCCAGCAGATAGAACCGGGAAAGAAACGCAGGCGCGCGTGCGAGGAACTTTTGCAGCACGGTGCGCTCGAGCACCAGAAACACAAAGAAATAAAGCCCCCATAAAACGAAGTTCCAGCTTGCTCCGTGCCACAGCCCTGTGAGCGCCCAAACGATAAACATATTGAAAAACATGCGCCCCTTCCCCCGTCGGTTACCACCGAGGGGGATATAAACATAATCGCGGAAGAAGCTGCCGAGGGAGATGTGCCACCTCCGCCAGAACTCCCCCACGCTTTTCGAGCAGTAGGGGTAATCGAAGTTTTCCTTATAATGAAAACCGATCATCCGGCCCATACCGATGGCCATATCGGAATAGGCGGAAAAGTCGAGATAAATCTGAAGCATATAAGCAAGCATCCCAAGCCACAGCGCAAGCGCCGGGCGGGAAGACAGCAGCGTATTTGCCTGCCCGAGCGCCTCCCCGGTGAGGCCGGCGCTGTCTTTCACCAGGAAGGAATCGGCAAGGACGCCGCAGGTGTTGGCGAGCAGGGCCTTTTTCGCGAGGCCTACGGTAAAGCGTGTGAGGCCATCGGACATATCCCGCCAGCTCGCGTGCCGGCAGGTGAGCTCGCGCTCGACGTCGCTGTACCGCACGATGGGCCCGGCAATGCACTGATGAAAGAGGCTCACATACAAAAGCAGGGTGCGGAATTTCTTCTGGGGCACCACCTCTCCGCGGTAAACGTCCACCACATAGGACAAGAGCTGAAAGGTATAAAACGAAATGCCGATGGGCAGCGCGATTTCCGGGATGAATTTCGGAACACCGAACAGCGCCTGCGCGTTGCCGAGCAGGAATCCGGTGTATTTGAACACGGCGAGGAGCCCGAGGTCGATGGCGCAGGCGAGCACGAGGCCGAGCTTTGCTTTTCCGGTTCCCCGGTTTTTGCCGATAAAGTGCGAAAGGAACCAGTCGGCAAGCGCCATGCCGACCAGCAGCAGGACATACACCGGCTCGCCCCAGGCATAAAACACCAGAGAAAAAATGAGCATCACCGTGTTTTTGGTACGGATATCCTTTGCGAGCGCATAAAACGCCAGATTCAGCGGCAAAAACACATACAGAAACAATAAGCTTGAAAAAACCATACCTCTTCCCCACCAATTCCCCGCAAAATAAAATTCCGGCCCGCCGCGACAAGGGCCGAAACAGCATACGATAGACGTCTTGTTTTTCCTCAAAAAACGAGAATTTTACTCTTTTTTCCTTATCCTCGGTGTACAAGGGTCAATATGGTTTTTCGGGGCAGAAACACCGCAAAGCGGTGTTATCCTCGTTGCCGG
>CAUBKG010000082.1 GCA_958436475.1 uncultured Clostridia bacterium | reverse complement strand
GCCTTCTGCGGGCGGGCAATTTTGCTTTCACGGGCGGCCGGTGGCCGCCCCTACGAGAAGTCCCGATATGTGCGGCTTGCTTCCCGGAACCGCCGTAGGGGCGCCCATTGGGCGCCCGCTTTGCCCTACACGACCTGCCCAATTTTTCCGCGAGCAGGCAATTTTGTTTCCGGCGGGCGGCCGGTGGCCGCCCCTACGAGAAGTCCCGATATGTGCGGCTCGCTTTCCGGTGGCCACCCCTGCGGGCCCTTTCATTCTCCTCTTTGTTCCTGCGGCGTGCCCCGAAAGGGTTTTGCATAAAAACCGAAGAAAGGATGAGAAAACAAAAGAAATCCCGCTCTCCCTTGAAAAAATGCGGATTTTGACTTCTGTTTTTGACCTTTTCTGACCTTGCCTGCAGGTTAAAATACCGTATAATAAAAGTTATAAAGGTCAGTCAAAGTCAAAAAATATGTTTAAAGCGGTGTTCTGCATGAAAATAACCGATCTCATCGTCTCCCGTATCCTCGACCTGATGGAACAGCAGGAGGGCACGGCGGAAATCCAGCGCAACGAATTGGCCTCGCTCATCGGATGCGTGCCGAGCCAGATCAGCTATGTCATTTCCTCCCGCTTCACGCCCGAACAGGGGTATCTGGTGGAATCGAGGCGGGGGGGCGGCGGCTATATCCGCATCACCCGCATCACCCGCGAGAGGCCTTCGGCCATCATGCACGTGGTCAATTCCATCGGCGAGAGCATCGACCCCGCAACCGCCCGCGCCATTGTGGATAACCTCGAATACCAGCAGCTTCTCCCTGCCGCGGCCGCGCCCCTCATCCGCGCGGCGCTCCACGGACGGGTGTTTTCCGACCTGCCGCAGCCTCTGCAGGGCCGGACGCGTGCCCGGCTGCTCAAGCAGCTGCTGCTCGGCTGCCTATAACGCGCGGCCCTCTCCTGAAATGGGCCGCGGCCTCAGCCGTCCCGGCGGGCGGCGGGCGTTCCTTTCATCCCGCCGGAGAAACGGAGTGTGCCACCATGCTTTGTGAAAACTGCAACAAAAACCAGGCGACGACCCACATCACCCGAACCGTGGGAGGCGTCACCCAACAGCAGCACCTGTGCGCCGAATGCGCCGCGAAAATGGGCTATTCTCATTTTTCTCTCAACATCGGCGATATCTGGGGAAGCCTTTTCGGCGATACCATGAAAAAATCAGCCCCCATCCCGGAGGAAACCCGCTGCAAGGGCTGCGGTTCCACCTTCCGCCAGATCGCGTCCTCCGGCAAGGTGGGCTGCGCCGAGTGCTACCGCACCTTCCACGACCAGCTCGTGCCTACCATCCAGCGGCTGCACGGCATTGCGGAGCACCGGGGCAAGCTGCCCTCAGCCGCTTCCGCACAGGCCAAGGTAAAAAGCCGGGTGGCTTCCCTCAAAAAACAGCTTCAAGCTGCGGTGGAATCGCAGGAGTTCGAGCGAGCCGCCGTGCTGCGCGATGAAATCCGCGAGCTGGAAGGGGAGGTGAAGCGCGGTGAATAAATGGTATCTCGAAAGCGGCCCCGAAAGCGACGTTGCGGTTTCCACCCGCGTGCGCTTTGCCCGGAACCTCAGCGCTTTTCCCTTCCCCGTTAAAATGACGCCGGAGCAGCAAAAGGAGGTCGTGAACCTCGTTTCCTCCGCGCTCCTCACGAGCGATTCCCCCCTGCGCGAGGGCTTCCGCTTTTTCGATATGGAAAGCCTCTCCCCGGCGGAGGCGTTTTCCCTCGCGGAGCATCACATCATCAGCCCGGAATTTGCGAAAAACCGGCAGGGGCGCGGCCTTCTGCTTTCGGAAGACGAATCGGTCAGCATCATGATCACCGAGGAGGACCACATCCGCCTTCAGGTGATGCGCCCGGGGCTCGCGCTGGAGGATGCCTTCCGGCTGGCAGACGAGATCGATTCCCTGCTCGACAGCCGCCTTTCCTTCTGCTTCGATGAAAAGCTGGGTTTTCTCACCCAGTGCCCCTCGAACCTCGGCACGGGCATGCGGGCGTCGCTCATGCTCCACCTGCCCGCGCTGGAGGTAAAAGACGCCATCGGTCCCCTCGGCGGCACCCTTTCGAAGATCGGCCTTTCCATCCGCGGGACCTACGGCGAGGGGAGCGAAACGCTCGGCTCCTTTTATCAGGTTTCCAACCAGATTACCCTGGGGCTCTCGGAGCAGGCCGTCACAGCCAATCTCGCGTCCATTGCCCGTCAGCTTTTCGCCCAGGAGCGTTCCCTGCGCCGCGAGCTGGCAGGCGGGGAGCGCCTGGCGGACAAAGCCTGGCGCTCGCTCGGCATCCTCCGAACGGCGCGCATCCTGTCCTCCGGGGAATTCATGAATCTCATTTCCTGGGTTAGGCTGGGCGTTTCTATGGGCATACTAACAGAGACAAACCTTTCTGCGGTAAACCGGCTGATCAGCGAATGCCAATCCAACACGCTGCTTCTCCGCGCCGGCCAGAATCTGGACGCCCCCGGCCGCGACCGGTTCCGCGCGGAGCTCGTGCGGAACGCCCTTACCCCCGCAGAAAGCCGCAGATAAACACGGCCCGCCGCAAGCTTTCCCCGCCTCCGGCAGGCTTCTTTCGAAAGCGTGCAGCACGGCAGAAGGGAGCTGCGTGAAAACGCCTCCCGATGGCGCCCACAGTGCGGCCCGGCCGCTTCGTTTTCGTCCCCATGCGCAAAAGACGTCTTATCATTCCTTTGCTTCGCGTGATGAGACCTGCGCGTTCCTTCCAAACCTGCGCCGGTGCGAAGCGGCGGAAAGGAGATTATTATGTATAATTTTCAGGGATTTACCGAAAAAGCAAACAATGCCGTCAACCTCGCCATCGGCGTGGCGGGGCAGTTCGGCCATACCTATGTGGGCAGCGAGCATCTGCTCTTAGGGCTCATCATGGAGGGCACGGGCGTTGCCGCCAACATTTTGGCGGAATTCGACGTGACGGAGGAAAAAATTGAAGATCAGATCAGCTCGGCCATCGGCCGCGGCGCGCCGGTCTCCGTTTCCTTTTCCGATTTCACCCCCCGCAGCAAGCGCATTATGGAGCTTGCCGTGGCGGTGGCGCGCTCCATGAGCCATAAATATGTGGGCACCGAGCATCTGCTGCTCGCAATCCTGCAGGAGGGGGAAAATTACGCCATCCGCTTCTTAAAGCAGCTGGGCGTTTCCCCGGAGGATGTTTACGACGCCGTGATGAAGGCCATCGGCTCCGCGAACGACAGCGTTTCCCCCGGCGCCGCCTCCCCTTCCAAGAAGAAGACCAAAACCCCCACCCTCGACCAGTTCGGGCGGGATCTGACCGCCGCGGCGGCGGACGGCAAGCTCGACCCCGTGATCGGCCGCTCGAAGGAGATCGAACGGGTGATTCAAATTCTTTCCCGCCGCACGAAGAACAACCCCTGCCTCATCGGCGAGCCGGGCGTGGGCAAAACCGCCATTGCCGAGGGCCTCGCGCAGAAAATCGTTTCGGGCGAGGTGCCCGAGCTCTTAAAGGGCAAGCGGGTGTTCACCGTGGACCTCACCGGCATGGTGGCGGGTACCAAATACCGCGGCGATTTCGAGGAGCGCATCAAAACCGCGCTCGATGAAGTGAAAAAGGCCCAGGATGTGATCCTGTTCATCGACGAGCTGCACACCATCGTGGGCGCGGGCAGCGCGGAGGGCTCGGCAGACGCCGCCAACATCCTCAAGCCCCTGCTCGCGCGCGGGGATATCCAGGTGATTGGCGCGACCACCCTGGCCGAATACCGCAAATACATCGAAAAGGACGCGGCTCTCGAGCGCCGGTTCCAGCCCGTTACCGTGGGCGAGCCGAGCGAGGAAGACGCCGTGCAGATCCTTTTCGGCCTGCGCGATAAATACGAAGCTCACCACAAGGTGAAGATCACCGACGAAGCCATCCGCGCCGCGGTAAAGCTTTCCATCCGCTATATTTCCGACCGCTACTTGCCGGATAAGGCCATCGACCTCATCGACGAGGCCGCCTCCAAGGTGCGGCTCAGCGCCACGACCGCGCCGCCGGACTTAAAGGAGCTGGAGGATAAAATCAAGCGGCTGGATGAAGAAAAGGCCGCCGCGGTAAACGCGCAGGATTTCGAGCGCGCCGCTTCCCTTCGGGACGAGCAGAAGGCCGCCTCCGAAGAGCTCGAGGCCGCGCGCGACCGCTGGAGCCGCGAAAACGAGGGCGCGACCGAAAACGTGACGGCAAGGGAGATCGCGGATATCGTTTCGGGCTGGACGGGCATCCCCGTGGCCCAGCTGACCGAGGAGGAATCGGAACGCCTGCTCCGCCTCGAATCGGTGCTGAAGGAACGCGTGGTCGGCCAGGACGAGGCGGTCACCGCCGTGGCACGGGCCATCCGCCGCGGGCGGGTGGGCCTCAAGGACCCGAAGCGCCCCATCGGCAGCTTCATTTTCCTAGGCCCCACGGGCGTGGGCAAAACGGAGCTCTGCAAAACGCTGGCGGAAGCCCTCTTCGGCGATGAAAACGCCATGATCCGCCTCGATATGAGCGAATATATGGAGAAGCACACCGTTTCCCGCATGGTGGGCTCGCCGCCCGGCTACGTGGGGTTCGACGAAGGCGGCCAGCTCACGGAAAAAATCCGCCGCAAGCCCTATTCGGTGGTGCTGTTCGATGAGATCGAGAAGGCACACCCCGATGTTTTCAACATTCTCCTGCAAATCCTCGAGGACGGCATCCTCACGGACGCGCAGGGGCGCCGCGTGGATTTCCGCAACACGGTTATCATCATGACCTCCAACGTAGGCGCGCGGCTGATTACCGAGCATAAATCGCTCGGCTTCGCACCCGCCTCGGGCGAACCGCGGCAGGAGGAAATCCGCGGGGAGGTGCTGGGCGAGCTGCGCCGCACCTTCCGCCCCGAATTTTTAAACCGTGTGGACGATATCATCGTATTCCACCAGCTTTCCCGCGAGGACATCAAAGAGGTCTGCCGCCGGATGCTCAAGGGGCTCGACCGGCGCGTGAAGGATATGGGCATCGCCCTGCGCTTTACAGACCAAGCGATCGACGCGCTCGCCAAGGCGGGCTTCGACCCCGTTTACGGTGCGCGCCCGCTGCGCCGGGCCATCCAGAGCAGCATCGAAGACCCTCTCTCCGAGCAGCTGCTCGCTGGAAAAATTTCTTCCGGCGACACCGTTTCCTGCACCCAGCGGGACGGCGCGTTCTGCTTCGATAAATTGAAGGCCGGGGAAGAGGCGTAACGCTGCCCGCCCCTCCTGCGGAGGAACCGATGGTTCCTCCGCTTTTTCTTTTGCCCCCTTTTTCAAAAGGTTTAGTCATGCCGCGCGAGTCCCCCCGCATATATATGAACCGGACAGATAAAACAGGGGGGTCTTTCAAAGTGAACAAATACATGCCTGAAGGTAGATTATGGAACACGCCCGCAAACCTCGCCGCTATGCGTTCGCCCGCCGCTCTGGCGGAGGCGAAGCGGGAGGGGCGCATTCTGGAGGCCCGTGCCGCCGTCTGCGATTCTTCCCACAATCTCCTGGTCGATCTCGGCTGCATGACCGGGGTGATTCCCCGCGAGGAGGGCGCGGTGGGCCTGCGGGAGGGGACGGTGCGGGATATCGCTCTCATTTCCCGCGTGAATAAGCCGGTCTGCTTTTTTATTACCGACTTTTCCACCGAGGGCGGGCGCCCCGTGGCCGTTCTTTCCCGCCGCGCGGTGCAGGAGAAATGCCAGCGCGAATACCTCGAGCGGCTTATTCCCGGCGATGTGATAGACGGCCGCGTCACCCACTTCGAGCCCTTCGGTGCGTTTGTGGATATCGGCTGCGGCATTCCCTCCCTCATCCCGATCGATACCATTTCCGTTTCCCGCATTTCCCACCCCTCGGACCGTTTCCGCATCGGGGAGGATATCCGTGCCGTGGTGCGGGGCATCGACTGCTCCGGCCGCATTTCCCTTTCCCATAAGGAGCTGCTCGGCACCTGGAAGGAAAACGCCGAACGCTTCCATGTGGGCGAAACCGTTTCGGGAATTGTGCGCTCGGTAGAGAATTACGGCGTGTTTATCGAGCTTTCCCCCAACCTCGCAGGGCTTGCGGAGCCGCGCGAGGGCGTGGAGGTGGGAAGCCAGGCGAGCGTTTATATCAAAAATATTCTGGAAGACAAAATGAAGGTAAAGCTTATTATTATCGACACCTTCGGGAAGGACCCGCAGCCGCAGCCGCTCGAATACTTCTGCCGTGAGGACCATCTGGACCGCTGGGTCTATTCGCCCGATTCCTGCTCCCGCGTGATCGAGACCCTCTTCTGCGAGCGGCCGGACGATATCCCGGCCTGATTTCTCCTCACCGCAGGCAGCGCGGCAGTCCGGCCCCGGCGATGGCCCGCCGGATTTTACAAAGTGATATGCAGTGTGTGATAACCGATAAGCGGACAGCAGCCTTTGCTACTGTCCGCTTTTTATTTATTC
>CAUBKG010000081.1 GCA_958436475.1 uncultured Clostridia bacterium | reverse complement strand
CCAACGCTCATTTTGGCTGCTGGCAGGCATGTTGCCCCTTGTACACCGAGGGTATGAAGAGTCCATTGCCATTTCTCCAATCTCAATCATCTATTGACAATCTAATTAGCTTAGACGAACAACATCTGCGCTGAGATACGCGCATGTTGTTCGTCGCATGCTTCCAAATTGCTCCTGGGTTCTATGCGTCACTACCCATTTCGTTAACTCGTTCAAACAACTCTCTGCTCACAATCGCCGGATGATGCCCCTGTATCAGAAACCTCTCCATCTCTCCAAGATTTTTGACCTGTTTTCCCTCAAGTATGTCCTTTACGAATGTCTTCTGAAGCAGCACATCTCCGGTGTACTTCTCATTCTTGAGTAGCTTGCTGTCGTTTCTCTGCTCCAACGTTCCCTCCCGGAGGGAGAAGGAATTTTGTATTCAAAGAGCCAATCGGATATGGCGCCAAGGCTTCGTCCCTCGGCTCGCATTTGAAATATCCTGTGGACGATTTCAGCGTCCGGCTCATCAATCGCAAGCTGCCCATCATCGCCGCGCTTGTACCCATAGCACACAAAGTCCGCATAGCCGGAGGTGCCTTTCTGAAACCCTCGCCGGATCCCCCACTTGATGTCTCTACTTTTGCTTGTGCTTTCCGCTTGGGCAATGGCGAACAGCATCGTTAGAGCAATCTCCGTCTGCTGCTCATGGAGCCACAGATTGCCTATCTCAAAGTAGACGTCTACATTCCATTTCTTTAACTGCCGCAAGACTTGGATAGAATCCAGCGTGTTGCGCACAAATCGGCTGACAGATTTGGTGAGGATCAAATCGATTTTGCCTTGGCGGCACAGCCTCATCATGGCTCGGAACTCGGTCCTGTCCTTGAGACGCAACCCGGTACTCCGTTCTGAAAAGATACCGGCGTTTGTCCAACTGGGGTTTTCATCAATAAGCCGGGCGTAGTACTGCTCTTGAAATTTAATGCTGCCTTCTTGCTCCTCCTGCTGCGTGCTGACCCGGCAATAGGCCGCCACTCGAAGTTGCTGCCCAGACGCAAGGTGTTTATCCATGGAAGATGGTATCTTAATCAACTTTTCCAAGGCTACACCCTCTATGACATTTTTCTTTATTCTATCAGAATATCAGTCCCATGGCAAACTCCTTTTCCGGGGCCTTGCTTCGTTTCTGCTTTTCTTCCTGTACTGCTTTAAACAGCCTGTCAGAAATAATGGCCTCATGGGTTTCGATATAGAGATACCGATCCATGAGGCCATCGTTTTCAATTTGAGAACTGCCGATGCTGATCGTTTTCTGGAGCAGTACCCGCCCAGTGTATTTTTCGTTGGAAAGCAACTTGTTGATTGCCTCCCGGTTCCACTTGGGCTTACCAGTTGGGGAAAGTATCCCTCGTTTCTCTAATCTGCTGGCGATGTATCCCGGGCTGCTACCGCACAGATATTGCTCAAATATCCAGCGAACGATTTGAGCCTCGTCTTGCTTGACTTCCAGTTTGCCGTTGACATCAACTGTGTACCCATAGCATCTGCGCTGTGCCATTTTGGAGCTTCCATCATGGAAACCCTTTCGCAGACCTGCCTTGATCAACTCACTTCTTTCAAGTGCGTTCATTTCTATCATCCTTTTACCAATAAAATAACCGCAGCGGAATCCGCTGCGGCGCAACAAGTTTGAGCCTGTTTCCGTATAAAGAAAGTTGACAGGCTTCGACATGAAACCTGTCAACTTATCATGGAGCTGCTAACCAGATTCGAACTGGTGACCTCATCCTTACCAAGGATGTGCTCTACCACCTGAGCCATAGCAGCACTTTTTACGGAAAAGCCGGCTTTTCTGTCGGCAACGTAGTACATTATACAAACAAGCACATTCAATGTCAATAGTTTTTTGCCGGGAAAACGGAATTTATCCGGCAAGCCGTTTTCGAAAATGCCGTCCGCCTTCTTCCTTCACGGGAATAGGCGGACGGCGCAACGTCAATCGTCAAAATAAGAAACATATTCGATCTTGAGCGGGCTTTGCGGAAACAGATACCGAAACAGCTCCACAAAGTAATCGTCTGTCATGCTGGCGATATAATCGGCCACGATATCGTCGGCAGAGGCGGCGAGGTAATCGTCCCCACCCGAATAATGGCGGCGGTTTTGCTCGATATAATCGATATGATGCGTGAAAATTACGGATGAAGTTCTGCCCTCTTTCAAATCACCTGCCAGCCGCTCATACATCTTTTCCATCATCGGGCGGACGCTCTCCTGATACTTCGCTTCCACCTGGCCGTTCCGGTAAATGGCGCTGTAATTCTCCCGCTTCGCCTGCCGCAGCTGCCGGAAGGCCGTTTCATCCATGCTAAGATACCCTTTGCCATAGCTGTTTTCGAGGATGCTCACGGTGAGATTGTTAATGATCTCGGCATTGTGCGTGCCGATGGCACCATCGGAAAAGGAATCGCCGGAAAGCGGAATATTGGCCTTTTCCGCATCCTGCCGGTCCTTGCCGAGGTAGGCGATCATATCACACACGCGGACGACGCACCCTTCGAGCGTATTGGGCACGAGCCGGCCGACCGCCTCCGGGTCCGTATAGCATTCTTCCACGCGGCGGTCGAAATCATCAAAATCCCCGAGGGGGCGCGGACGGTATTCCTTCTGCTCCAGCTCCCCGTTGTGGCATAAAATACCATCCAGCGTCTGGAGGCTCAAATTCCGGCGCAAAAGGGTATCGAGCACGCGCACGCTGTGGACGTTGTGGTTGAAATACCGCCCCGTCCGGCTGTGATAGAGCTCGTTCAAAAAGCGTTCCCCCGCGTGACCGAAGGGCGTGTGTCCGATATCGTGCCCCAGAGCGATGGCTTCGATGAGGTCGAGGTTCAGGCCCAGCACCCCGCCGATGTTCCGCGCAATGCGGGAAACCAGCTGCACGTGCAGGGCGCGCCGGGAGATATCGTCGTTTCTATAAAAGGAAAACACCTGCGTTTTATCCGCATAGCGGTTGTAAAAGGGGCAGTGCATGATCTTTTCCACATCCCGCACATAGGCCGGCCGCCAGAGGCTCGGCCGGTCGCGCCCGGGGTCGCGGCGGAGGGCGTCTTCCTCACGGCAGGAAAAATCCTGCGCCGTGCCGCTTCTTCTCTCTTCCCGGATGCGTTCCTGAAGCTCTTTGGAAAGCGATAAATACTTTAGCATGTTTTCCCTCCTTTTCGAGTTTATGTTACAACAAATTCTCCTCGTATGCAAGCAGAAAAACGCCCGAGCCGGGGTTCCGGCTCGGGCACATGATGAATTTTGAATCTTTGAATCAGAACCGGAAATCGCGCATGCCCTCGTGCAGCTCCGCGAGATGCTTTTCCACAATGGCGCGGACTTTATCGCTCGGAATCTCCTCCAATTGTTCGCGAATGAGGCGTTCTCCCTTTTCCTTCGTTTCGGGGGAAGCATAATCCTCCAGGTATTCCTTGAGGGTCATCAGGGCGTTCGGCAGGCAGCAATTCGCAATCTGGCCCGATTTCACCAGCTTCATGAAGCGGTCTCCCGTGCGTCCCTCACGGTAACACGCGGTACAGAAGCTCGGGATATGGCCCATATCGAGAAGCCAGCTAACCACTTCATCGAGAGAACGGGTATCGCTTAAATCAAACTGAGAGGAATTTTCCTCCTCCGGCTCCTCCTCCGCATAGCCGCCCACGCTCGTGCGGGAGCCGCCGCTGATCTGCGAAACGCCGAGTTCCAGGACCTTGGCCCGCGTCTCGGGCGACTCGCGGGTGGAAATGATGAGCCCGGTATACGGGACGGCAATGCGCAGCACGGCTACTATTTTGGCAAAGGTATCGTCTGTGATGCCGTTGGAAAAATCGTCTGGGTTCACATCGTCCGCCCGGCGCACGCGCGGCACGCTGATGGTGTGGGGGCCCACGCCGTGCACGGCTTCGAGGTGCTCCGCGTGCATGAGGATGCCCACAAAGTCGTAGCGGTACAGATTGAGGCCGAACAGCACGCCGCAGCCGACGTCGTCGATTCCGCCCTCCATGGCGCGGTCCATCGCCTCGGTATGGTAGGCGTAATCGTGCTTCGGGCCGGTGGGGTGAAGCTCCTCATACGTCTTTTTGTTATACGTTTCCTGAAAGAGGATATAGGTGCCGATGCCCGCCTCCTTGAGCTTTCGGTAATTCTCCACCGTGGTGGCGGCGATATTCACGTTTACCCGGCGGATCGCGCCGTTTTTATGCTTGATGCTGTAAATGGTCTTGATGCTCTCAAGCACGTATTCAATCGGGTTGTTGACCGGGTCCTCGCCCGTTTCGAGGGCCAGGCGCTTGTGGCCGATATCCTGCAGAGCGGTCACCTCGCGGACGATCTCCTCCTGCGTGAGCTTTTTGCGGGTGATGTGCTTGTTTTTATAATGATACGGGCAGTAGGTGCAGCCGTTGACGCAGTAATTGGAAAGATAGAGCGGCGCGAACATGACGATTCGGTTGCCGTAAAACTTCTGCTTGATCTCCCGCGCTAAGGCGAACATTTTCTCATTTTCGTCTTCGAGGTCGCAGTCCAGCAGAACCGCCGCCTCGCGGTGGGTGAGGCCCTTGCAGTTTTTCGCGCGTTCCAGCAGAGAATCGATCAGCTCCCGGTTGCGCTTGTTTTTCTCTGCGTATTCCAGCGTTTCGAGGATTTCCCTATCGCTGATGAATTCTTCTGCCTTCATAGATTTCGGGTTATACACGGCACATTCTTCTTTCTGTATGTATTTTAGGGCCCGGTCAGGCGCCCAGCTTCGAATAGACCGTTTTTACATTGACGCCGGGAATCATCCCGAGCTTGCCGGAAAGCGAGCTGATGACGCCGTTCGGCGCATCCACCACCACGCTGATGATGCCCACTCCCCGTTCCTTATAAGGGATCCCCATCCGGCCGATGAGGCAGCTGCGGTACTCGTGGAGGATTTCGTTTAAGCGGTCGGTTGCTTCCATATCTTCCACGACGATGCCGATGAGCGCCACGCGCGTTTCTTCCATTTGGCCCCGCTTCCTTTCCATAAAAAAGCTCTGCGCCTGAAAACGGGCGCAGAGCGAAAAAGCACACATGCCTTGTTCCGCCACCTTGCCGCCGGGCGAACCCAGCCGTTTCAGGCCGATCTCGGTTTTAACAGCCCTTTCCCGGCGGGAGAAAAACCCGGCAGGTCAGGTATGGCCGCCCGCCCCGCCGTTTCATGGCGCGGGGCATACAGCCAGCAGATTATCTGCTTTATCAATATTCTACCATGGGAGTGGACATTTTGCAACCGCTCTTTCCCCCAGAAAAAGGGCCAGCGGCAGCAGCAGGGCGAGGAAGGCGAGGTTTGCAAGCGTGAACCACAGAAGGTATTTTCCCGGGCGCCCTCCCTCGCTGCGAGCATACAGCCGGAAGGAAATGAGGCTGGCAAGGGATGCGATGAGCGTTCCGAGGCCGCCGACATTCGTACCGAGCAGGAGCGCATCCGCGCGCTCCGTGAAGCCGGACAGCATGAGCGCCGCCGGCACGTTGCTGATCCCCTGGCTGAGCAGAACGGAAAGCAGCACTTCCCTGCCCTCCATGGCAGACGCAAGGAAGGCTTTTACCGCCTCCACATTCCCGAGGTTGCCAACGAACACGAAAAAGCAGGCGAAGGTGGCGAGCAGGCCGTAATCCAGGCGGCGGTAGACCGAGCGGTCCAGCACAAACACGCCGGCGGCCACAGCCGCGAGGACGCCTTCATAGGGAACCACCCGGAACACCCCGAGCAGGCAGAAGCCGAACAGCAAACAATAGGATACCGTGAGCGCCGGCGAGGGGGCCCGCGGCGCTTCCTCCGAACGGAGCGTGAGGCTCCCGGCGGGGGCGAACAGGAGCGCGGCCAGGATGAGCAAAAGGCTCGCGCCGCCGACCGGCAGCAGCAGGGCGAAAAAGCTTCCCGCATCCATTTGATAGTGCGAGTAAAGATACAGGTTCTGCGGGTTCCCCACGGGCGTGAGCATGCTGCCGAGATTGGCGGCAATGGTTTGGAGCGTCACAGTGAAGATGACCGCCCTCTGCCCCGCCGGACGAAGCAGAAGGAGGGAAAGCGGTACAAAGGTGAGCAGGGCCACATCGTTCGTGATGAGCATGGAGCCCCAGAAGCAGAGCATCGTGAGCACGGCGATGAGCTTTTTCTGGCTTCCCGCGCGTAGAAGCAGCCGCTGCGCGAGCAGGCGGAAAAGCCCGAGCCCCGCTGCCCCCTCCACCACCGCCATCAGGCTGAAAAGGATGGAAAGGACGCGGAAATCGAGATACGAAAGGTACTCTGCCGAGGGCGGTACAAAGCACATGGATAAAAGCGCCGCCAGCGCGGCGGCGCACAGCACCGGCTCCCTTTTGATAAAACGCAGGGCTTTCTGCACTGCCTTCACTCCCTTCGTTCGCAACGAAAAAAGAGGGCGCCGCGCGCCCTCGGGAAGCTAAAATCGGTCAGATGCGGGCCACGCCCGTTTTCCGGGCGGCATCCGCCACCGCATCC
>CAUBKG010000080.1 GCA_958436475.1 uncultured Clostridia bacterium | reverse complement strand
CCGTGCAGAAGCTCTATGATCTTATCTGGGATATTTTCTGCGATTGGTACATTGAGCTCTGCAAGCCGCGCCTGCAGTCGGCAGAGACTGCGGACGGCGCGCGCAGCGTGCTCGTGTGGGTGATGAGCAATACGCTGAAGCTCCTGCATCCCTTTATGCCGTTCATCACGGAGGAAATCTGGCAGTCGCTCCCACACGAGGGAGATTCCATCATGGTATCCGCTTGGCCGGAATATTCCGAGGCGCTCGGCTTTGCGGAGGAAGAAGCCGAGTTCCAGCGAGTCATCACCGCCATCCGCGCCATCCGCAACCGCCGTGCGGAGATGAACGTACCGCCGAGCCGCAAGGCCAAGGTGTTCTTCGCCACCCGTTATACGGATACCTTCTGCGAATCGGCCGAGTTCATCAAGAAGCTGGCCTTTGCTTCGGATGTTGAGCTTGGGGAAGCCTGCGATTGGAAGGGCACCGTCACCATCGCGACGGACGACGCCCGCATCTTTATCCCCATGGGCGAGCTGATCGATTTCGAGGCGGAGCAAAAACGCCTTCAGAAGGAATACGATGAAACCGCCGAACGGCTTTCTTTTGTGGAAAAGAAGCTCAGCAACGAGGGCTTCGTTTCCAAAGCGCCCGCGCAGGTGGTACAGGCGCAGCGAGACCAAGCGGAGAAATACAGGGAAAAGCTCCATAATTTAAAGCTCAGTATGGAACAGCTGGGCGAATAGAAAAGCATTCGCCGGGCGGGCTGTTTAGCTCGCCCGATTTTTTAAGAAGGTTCAGAAATGAAGTACGAAGAAGCGTTACATTATATCCACAGCTTCGGCCGGTTTCCGCGAAAGCCCTCGCTCGAGCGTATCCGCGCCCTGTGCGGGCGCCTCGGGAACCCGCAGGAGCGCCTTCGGTTCATCCATGTGGCGGGTACGAACGGCAAAGGCTCCGTTTCGGCTATGCTCGCTTCCGTTTTGCAGGAGGCGGGTATACGCACCGGCCTTTTTACTTCGCCTTTTTTGGAGGATTTCCGCGAGCGTTTCCGCGTGAATGGGGAAATGATCCCCGAAGAAGAGCTGGCACAGGCCGTCGATTCTCTCCGCCCGCACGCGGAGGCCCTTCGGCAGGAGGGGATGATCCTCACGGAATTCGATTTTATTACGGCGCTGGGCTTTTGCTGGTTTCTGCAAAAGAAGTGCGAGATCGTGGTGCTCGAGGTCGGCCTCGGCGGCCGGTTCGATGCCACCAACGTCATCCCGCCGCCGCTCGCCTCGGTCATCACCTCCATTTCGCTCGACCACACGGAGGTACTCGGCGATACGGTCGGGCAGATCGCCCGGGAAAAAAGCGGAATTATTAAGCCGGGCAGCCTTGCCGTTTCCTCCGCCGGCCAGCCGGAGAAGGCGCTTGCCGTTATCATGGAAGCGGCCGCGCATGCGGGCTGTTACCTCTATCTCGCAAATCCCGCCGCGGCAAAAACAGAATGCCGCACCCTTCGCGGCACCCGCTTTTCCTATGGCGGGGAAACCTATGAGATGAGCCTGCTGGGTGAAAGCCAGATTCAAAACGCCCTGCTGGCTGTGGAAACCATACAGGCGCTGGCGTCCCGGGGGATATCGGTCACGGGGGAGCAGCTGGTGCGAGGGCTTGCCAAAACGCAGGCACCCGCCCGGCTGGAGGTGCTTTCCTTCGAGCCGCTCGTGCTGCTGGACGGCTCGCATAACCCAAGCGGCATCCGGAACCTGGTGGATACGGTCAAGGAACTGGCTCCCGGCAAACGGGTCCGGCTGGTGTTCGGTATGCTGGCCGATAAGGATATGGCCGCCTCGGCAGAGATGCTTCGGGAGATTGCGTCGGAAGTGATTCTTATTCCGCCGGAAAACGCCCGCGCGGCGGCGGGGGAAACGCTCGCGCCGCTTTTTGCGGGGCTTCCGGAAACCCTCGCGGAAAACGAGGAGCAGGCGGCGGAGCTCGCCCTGCGCGGCCTTACACCCGAAAAAAAAGTTGTGGTGTGCGGCTCCCTCTATCTTGCGGGGCAGCTGCGCCCGATCCTGCGCACCAAACTGAAAATGAAAATATAAGAACGCGCTTTCTCAATAGGCTTTTTTTCGACAGCCCCAATCCCTTATCTTAGTGATAAGGGATTTTTTTATTTTCGCGTAAAAAACTACATGATTTCCGCCGGGGAGGACAAGCCCCGCCCCGGCGCCATACAGAAGCAAACGCCATGGCAGGGCGGAACGGAGGAATCAAGATATGCCAATCAGAATGCAGGCCACCAGCGAAGTGGCCACCGCTTATTTGAGCGGAGAGCTGGACCATCACACGGCAAAGGAAATGCGGGAGGCGATAGACTCCGCCTTAAACCAGTATTCCCCGAAGCTCCTCATTATGGATTTCGGGGAAGTGAGCTTTATGGACAGCTCCGGCATCGGCCTCGTGATGGGCCGTTACCGCCAGATGCAGCTGCTGGGCGGCGAGCTGCACGTTGTCAATACGTCCAAACGGATATACCAGCTGATGAAGCTGGCGGGGCTCGAGAAGCTGTCCGTGCTGAAAGACCGGCAGAGCGAGAAAAGCACAGCGGGAAACAGGAGGGATCAGTAACACCATGAAACAGGTCAATGAAATGAAAATCAGCTTTTTGAGCCGTTCGTCCAACGAGAGCTTTGCGCGTGTGGCGGTTTCCGCCTTTGTTTCGCAGCTCGACCCGACCATCGACGTGCTCACCGATATCAAAACGGCGCTTTCTGAGGCGGTCACCAACTGCATCGTGCATGCCTACCGGGAAACCCTCGGCACCATTTACATAACGGTGAAGATTTTTGAAAACGGACGCGTGCAGATCCGAATCCGGGATAAGGGCTGCGGCATCGATAACGTAAAGCAGGCCATGGAGCCGCTCTTCACCACGGCGGGCGGCGAACGCGCAGGATTGGGCTTTGCCGTGATGGAAAGCTTTATGGACAAGCTCCGGGTTTCCTCCAAGCCCGGCAAGGGCACGACCATTACCATGGAAAAGCAGGTTGCGCTCAAAGCGAAAGACAATGGATAAAGACTTTATAACCGATAACCTGGGGCTCGTGCATTCCTGCTGCAAACGGTTCGTTGGGCGGGGAATCGAATACGACGACCTTTTTCAGGCCGGCTGCATCGGCATCGTAAAGGCGGCGAAGGGGTTCGATGAATCGCGCGGGCTCAAATTTTCCACCTATGCCGTGCCGGTGATCCTGGGGGAAATCCGGCATCTGTTCCGGGAAGGCGGCTCCATCAAGGTGAGCCGCGGCCTAAAGGAGCTTTCTTCCAAAATCATGGCTCTGCGCGAAAGAGAAATCAAGCGCACGGGCCGCGAGCCGGGCATCGGGGAAATCGCAGAATTGCTCGGCGTTTCCCCGGCGGAAGCCGCGGAAGCGCTGGCCGCCGCCATGCCGGTATATTCCCTCACCGTTTCGGATGAAGAGGGAACCGCGCAGATCGATGTTCCGGTGGAAAGCTGCGAAGAAAAGGTATCCGATATGATTTCGCTCGGCGAAGCGGTGGAGCTTCTGCCGGATGGGGAGAAGGATATTATCCGCCTGCGGTATTTCTCGAACAAAACGCAGACCCAAACGGCGGAAATCCTCGGCATCTCACAGGTGCAGGTTTCCCGCAAGGAGAAGGTGATCCTCTCCAAGCTGAAAACACTGCTCACGGCATAACGGGAAGCCTTCCGCACGGAGGAGGGAGGGCTTCCCGCTTTTTTGATAAATCCCGGGATTCCGGGCTTTTTTATCTGTTTTAAGAGGCAAGTTGCAATAGATTATGAACAAAAAGTAAATATTTGAAAAAGGTCTTGATTTTTTTGGAAAAGAAGATAAAATAAATATTAGCACTCGAGGGGATCGAGTGCTAAAACGTTGCAAATCAAATTCATAGGAGGAATAAATTATGACGATTAAACCTCTTAGTGACCGTGTTGTTCTCAAGATGGTCGAAGTGGAGGAAACCACGAAGAGCGGTATCATTTTAGCGGGTACCGCGAAGGAAAAGCCGCAGGTTGCGGAAGTAATTGCGGTGGGCCCCGGCGGAAATGTGGATGGCAAAGAAATCACCATGACCGTTTCCGTTGGCGATAGGGTCATCACCAGCAAGTATTCCGGCACGGAAGTCAAGATGGGGAACGAAGAATATGTTATCGTCCGCCAGTCCGACATTTTGGCAGTGGTTGAATAAGTAACGGGAGGTAAATAGATATGGCGAAGGAAATTCTGTTTGGCGAAGAAGCCAGAAAAGCGCTCCAGAAGGGAATCGATACCCTTGCGGATACCGTAAAGATCACGCTCGGCCCGAAGGGCAGGAACGTAGTGCTGGATAAGAAATTCGGCGCTCCGCTCATCACGAACGACGGCGTGACCATCGCGAAGGAAATCGAGCTCGACGACCCGTTTGAAAACATGGGCGCACAGCTTGTGAAGGAAGTTGCCACCAAGACGAACGATATTGCAGGCGACGGCACCACCACCGCGACCCTGCTCGCGCAGGCGCTCATCCGCGAAGGGATGAAGAACGTCACCTCCGGCGCGAACCCGATGATCGTGAAGAAGGGAATCCAGAAGGCAGTAAGCACCGCTGTGGAAGCCATTCGGGGCAACTCCAAGAAGGTGGACGGCTCCAACGATATCGCCCGCGTCGCCGCCATTTCCGCGGCGGACGATACGGTCGGCAAGCTGGTCGCCGAGGCAATGGAAAAGGTTTCTGCAGACGGCGTTATCACCGTGGAGGAATCCAAAACGGCGGAGACCTATTCCGAGGTCGTGGAAGGCATGCAGTTCGACCGCGGCTATGTTTCCCCCTACATGGTAACCGATACCGATAAGATGGAAGCCATCATCGACGACGCTTACATCCTCATCACCGATAAGAAGATTTCCAATATCCAGGAAATCCTGCCGCTGCTCGAGCAGATCGTGCAGTCCGGCAAGAAGCTGGTCATCGTCGCCGAGGATATCGAAGGCGAAGCGCTGGCCACTCTGCTTGTCAATAAGATCCGCGGCACCTTCACCTGCGTTGCGGTCAAGGCTCCCGGCTTCGGCGACCGCCGCAAGGAAATGCTGCAGGATATCGCCATCCTCACCGGCGGCGAAGTGATCAGCAGCGACCTCGGCCTCGAGCTGAAGGATACGCAGGTCAGCCAGCTGGGCCGCGCCCGCCAGGTCAAGGTGCAGAAGGAAAACACCATCATCGTGGACGGCGCCGGCGATAAAAACGCCATCAAAGCCCGTGTGGGCCAAATCCGTTCCCAGATCGAAGCCACCACTTCCGATTTCGACCGTGAGAAGCTCCAGGAGCGCCTGGCGAAGCTGGCCGGCGGCGTAGCCGTGATCAAGGTCGGCGCGGCCACCGAGATCGAAATGAAGGAGAAGAAGCTCCGCATTGAAGACGCCCTTTCCGCCACCAAGGCTGCGGTGGAAGAAGGCATCGTTGCAGGCGGCGGCGTAGCTCCGCTGAACGCGGCTCCAGCTGTTGCAAAGCTCGTTGACGAGCTCGAAGGCGACGAAAAGACGGGCGCGCGCATCGTGCTGAAGGCTCTCGAAGAGCCCATCCGCCAGATTGCCCGCAACGCCGGCCTCGAAGGCTCTGTAATCATCGATAAGATTCAGAACGCAGGCAAAAACAATTACGGCTTCGATGCGTACAAGGAAGAGTATGTGGATATGATTTCCGCCGGTATCGTAGACCCGACCAAGGTCACGCTGTCCGCTCTCCAGAACGCCGCTTCCGTTGCCGCTATGGTGCTCACCACCGAGTCCCTCGTAGCGGATAAGAAGGAAGAAAAGGCCCCCGCCATGCCCGACCCGGCCGCTATGGGCGGCATGTATTGATCCCTTCCCATATAGAAACGGAAACCGCCTGTGTGGTGCAATGCCACACAGGCGGTTCTTTTATTCTGGGCACCAACATTGGGCAATCTTTTTATTTTATATTCACTTGAATTTTGGCTGCCAATAATATAATTTATTATTATGGTGTTCGAAAGGAGGCGAAGCATGGCTGGTAAGAAATTGGGTCGTCCAACAGATAATCCAAAACCATATCGCGTAAATGTGCGGTTGGATGAAGAATGTAAGACGATACTCGACGCCTACAAAACGCAAGAAAATGTAACCGCTATGGAAGCGGTTCGCCGAGCAATCAAAAAACTTAAGGACGACCTCGCAAAGTAAAAAAGGAAGCGGCTTTCCCCTTACAAAGCAAAACCGCTTCCCCACGCCAGCATATGCCTGAAAGGCAGGCATGGCGTAAACCAAAATATGATTTTATAAGTTTGGTCTTTTGATCCTGCCACAGTGCCGCGGACGGTTTCCCGTCCGCGGCGTTTTTTTCATAATACATTCACTTGCATCCTGGGTGTACAAACACTATTATTAACTTGTGCATACAGAGGGAGGTGAATTCATTATCGCACGGAAAAAGCCGGGGCCCCATCCGGAAAAGCCGCTGAATATTGCCATAAAGCTCAGGATCGATAAGGAAACGGAGGAAAAGATCAAGTACTGCGCGCAGGAACTGCAAACCACCTGTTCCGCTGTCCTGAGAAAAGGCGTTCACGACTTATATGATCGGCTCCAGAAAAAATGAAGGAAGCGGCGCACACTCACGAAAGCCAACGCCGCTTCCCCCGCCAGCACATGCCTGAAAGGCAGATGTGACGTAAATATTATACCATGAACGCGGAGCGTGAATGGTATAATTGCCCAACCCGCCGCTCCGCGGCGTGGGGGCATAAAGCCGGTATAATAACCGCTTTGCGGTTATTATACCATGCGTTTCATCTCCTTTCAAGCAGTGCTGGCAAACAGCAAAGCAAGGAAAGGAAAGTTACTCAATGGATATAGAAATGTTTTTAAACAGCCGCATGGACTTCATCTTCGCCGATCTGCTCCAAACCAACGCGGAGTATGCCCTGACCTACCGCCGGTATGAGCATCTGTGCGAGCTCACA
>CAUBKG010000079.1 GCA_958436475.1 uncultured Clostridia bacterium | reverse complement strand
ATCAAGGGAATTTTATCTTCCAAAACCGTTTTCTCCCTATCGCGCGTCAGCCTAAATGGAAAGAAACACAAGAAGCCCGTGGCAGTAGAAATCTGCCGCGGGCTTTCCTGCATTAAGTGCGAATCAAAAAAGAAAAGTTTCCTCACCCGGCCCCGGCTGAAGCTGCACAGGCTTTTCTTCTATAAAAAAACTCTGCAGGGGAGAGCCGCGTTTCCTATTTTTCCCGTTCGAATTTTTTTCGCAGCTGCAGCAGCGCTTTTTTTTCGATGCGGGAAACATAGGAACGGGAAATATTCAGCTTTGCCGCAACTTCCCGTTGGGTGAGCGGGAGAAAGCCGCGCAGGCCATACCGCATTTCGATGATGGTTCTTTCCCTCGGCTCGAGCTCGCTGCAAATAAACCGGTAGAGCTTTTGCCGGTTGATTTTATAATCCAGATTATCGATAATAGCGTCATCGTCGTAGATGACGTCCATAAGGGTCAGGGAATTGCCGTCTCCGTCCGAATCAATGGGGTCGCTGATATACACATCCTGCGCGCTTTTCTTGAGGTTTCGAAAGTGCATCAGGATTTCGTTTTCAATGCATCTGGCGGCGTATGTAGCGAGGCGGGTCCCCTTGGAGTAGTCGTATGTGGAAACCGCCTTGATCAGCCCGATGGTGCCTATGGAAATGAGATCGTCCTGCTCGTTTGCGGAGCTGTAGTATTTTTTTATGATGTGGGCCACTAAGCGCAGATTGTGCTCGATCAGCTTTTCCCGTGCGGAAAGGTCTCCGTTTTTATATGCCTCCAGATAGGTGCGCTCTTCCTCTTCCGTCAGCGGACGGGGAAAGGTACCGGAATTGGTTACCTGCAGGGCAAAAAAAATCAGGTTGGTCAGCGCCACACCCAGAAATGAAGTAAACATGAGTAAGCCCTCCGATCAGATTTCTATAAAATTATGTGATACTATCTATTTTATGAACGGAGGGGAGTAAAATTGACCGGCAGATCAATCGAAATCTTCAAGAATCCTCTGGCACTGTTCCTCGCTGTAAGCCGGGATGCCGCTTTTCATGTTTTCCTGATCGTAAGGCGTCAGCGAATCCACGCGGATATCGGTTATCTCGCAGGGAAGGGTTTCTCCGAATAGAAAAACAGCAACCTTTCCTTCGTGCTCCCGAACCATGTAGAGCGGATGAGCGGATGAGGGCTGCTCGCCGGCGGGCTTGCCGCCTGCCGTGGAAGCCGCTGATCCGGAAAGCGCCCAAGCGGCGAAAGATGCGGCGAAGAGAAGCAGGATGGATAAACTTAAAGCGAGAATTTTCGTTTTGGTTTTCAACACGGAACACCCCCATTATCGTTTTCTTGGCTTCTTCTGTTAGCATTCCGGAAAAACGGAAAAATATACCTTACAAGACGCCTGAGAAACAGTGTTTGACTGGCTTCGACAAAACAAACTGATGCAATTTTTTTGAAATGTGGTATAATAACCGCAAAGCGCTTATTAACCAGGCCTATGCCTCCGCCGGCTCGCCGCAAAAGTGCGGCAACCGCCCCGGGGCCGGGCAACGATACCGGCCGAAAGGCCCGCAGGGAAGAAAACGAGGAGACACGGCGGCCTCTGCTTTTCCGAACGGACAAGCAGGGCACACAAACCATAAATGTTTTTCGGGTGAACTTCTCCCGGAAGCCGCGCCGCACAGGCGGTGCGATTTGAGAAAGGAGTGCGCAAGTCCTTTGAAAAGACGCAAAAAAGTCGGAGCCGCAACCCCAGTTGGAGGAGGGGCCCGCACCGGACATAAGAAACCGGGGGAAAAGAAAGGCGCGAAAAGCGTTTGGAAAAAGATCGGAAAGGTTGCTCTTTCCATCTTCCTGATTATGGTGATTACCGGTTCTATCGTCGTGGGGGCGTTCGCCATTTATGTACTCAATTTTGTGGACGGCACAATGGATGTAGACCTCGATAACCTCAAGCTTGCAGAAACCACCATAGTATATGTCAAAAACAGCGAAACGGGAGAATATGAGGAATATAAGCGCTTTTACGAAGCAGAGAACAACCGCATTTGGGTGAATATCGAGGAGATCCCCCAGCAGCTGCAGGATGCGTTTGTGGCAATTGAAGACAAACGCTTTTATGAACATGAGGGAGTCGATTGGAGGCGCACGGTGTATGCGTTCGCCAACATGGTAATCCACATGTCCACGCAAGGGCAGGGCGGTTCCACCATCACCCAGCAGCTCGTCAAGAACTTGACGAACGATGCGGATAAGAGCCCCGCGCGTAAGATTCAGGAGATCATGCGCGCGCAGTATCTGGAGAAGAACTTTACCAAAAAGACCATTCTGGAATGCTATCTCAATAAGATTCCGCTCAGCGCCACAGATTCCACCGCAGGCGTTCAGTCGGCGGCGCAGTATTATTTCGGCAAGGACGTTGGCGATCTGAATCTCGTGGAGTGCGCGACCCTCGCCGCGATCCCGAAGGGAACCTCCAAATACAACCCCTATACGAACCCCGATAACAATAAAAAGCGCCGTCAGCAGGTGCTCTATGAAATGAAGGAGCAGGGGTATATTTCACAGGAGGAATATGAGCAGGCCAAGGATGCGGATATTACGCTTGTGGGGGAAGACGCCCACAAGGCGGAAGTAAAGCCGAACGAAGTGCACAACTACTTTATCGATACCCTGATCGACGATGTGGTGCACCGCCTGGAGACGGAAAAAGGCTATAGTCATGATTTCGCACAGGATCTGTTTTATACCGGCGGTCTCAGAATATACGCTACCATGGATCCCCGAATCCAGAAGATCATGGAAAGCGGTTATGAAAGCGGGGATATTTTCCCGAAACTCAGCGGCGACGAGCAGCCTCAGTCTGCCATGATGATTATGGACTATTCGGGCAACATCGTCGGCGTTGTCGGCGGCCGGGGTGAAAAAACGGGCAACCGTCTGCAGAACCGCGCCACCATGAGCCGCAGGCAGCCGGGTTCTTCGCTCAAGCCTCTTTCCGTATATGCGCCGGCGCTGGAGAATAACCTCATCAACTATTCCACGTTATACAGCGATACGCCGTCTATGAAGGACGAAAAGAACCAGGACTGGCCTCGCAACTATTCCGGACGCTACAGCGGCAACCGCACGGTGGAATATGCGCTGGAGGTATCTCTCAATACCGTACCGGTGCGTATTGTAAAGGATATGACCGTTGACCGTGCCTATGATTTTGCCGTATCCAAGTTCCATTTACAGCTCACGGATGAAGACCGTACGATCCGCCGCCTCCCGATCGGAGACCTGTATAAGGGCGTGTCGGTCGAAGAAATGACGGCTGCGTTCGCCACATTCGGCAATCTGGGTATGTATTATGAGCCTTATACCTTTACGCTGATTGAAGACTCCAAGGGAGACGTCGTAATGGAGAAGCCGCAGACGGGCACACAAGCCATTTCTCCCGATACCGCTATGATTATGAACGAGCTGCTTCAGCAGGTAGTGACCGGCTCGAGCGGCACCGGCCGTGTTGCCCGGTTCGGGGACATGCCGATTTTCGCCAAGACCGGTACTGCCGGCACGGAGGCCCAGGCCAGCGACCGCTGGTTCGTAGGCGGCACACCCTATTATATCAGCGCCTGCTGGTTTGGTTACGAGAAGTCTTCCACTCCGCTTCCGAGGGCGGCGTCGAGCGCGCCTCACGTTGCCTGGCGGGAAATCATGTCCCAGGTTCATCAGGGCCTCGCAGCGAAGGACTTTCCCACCACCGATACGGTGGTAAGCCGTCATTACTGCGTGGCAACAGGAAAGCTTGCAACCACCGGCTGTCCGCATACGGCGGTCGGGTGGTATAAGACCGGGAGCCTGCCGGGGCTTTGTACCGCTCATGCGGGCAGTGCAGTCGATTCCAATTCTTCCTCCTCATCCGGAGGAGGGGGAGGCGGCAGCCAGACCACGACCTCGGTGCCCGACGCGACCCCTGAGGCAACCAAAAAGCCGGAACCCACCACCGAGCCTTCCGTCGATATCACGCTTCCGTCCGTGGAGGCGACCACGCAGCCTGCGCAGGAACCGACCACGCAGGCCGTGCAGGCGGAGCAATAAGCGGTGGAACGTTTCATCACCTGTAACGAGTGCGCAAGGCATTGCGGTGCCCTGCGCACTTCTCAAAGCAATCCTTCGGGCTTTTGCGGCATGCCTTTGGAGCCTGTGGCGGCAAAGGCCATGCTGCACCGCTGGGAGGAACCGTGTATTTCCGGTAAGGGGGGCTCCGGGGCGATCTTTTTCACAGGCTGCAGTATGCGGTGCGTTTATTGCCAAAACCGTCAAATCACGCACGAGGGGTACGGCGTGCCCATTACCGAAGACCGCCTGATTGCAATCATGCAGTCCCTCGAGCAAAAGGGCGCCGAAAATATCAACTTCGTTAACCCCACGCATTACGCCCATGTGGTGGAAAGCGTGCTCCGGCGATACCGTCCGGGGGTGCCGGTCGTGTATAATTCCGGCGGCTACGATTCGGTGTACGCCCTGCAAAGGCTCGAAGGGCTCGTGGATATCTATTTGCCCGATTGGAAATATTCTTCCGATGAGCTTGCGCTGCGGTACAGCCGCGCGCCGCATTATACGAAGTCGGCTGCCGAAGCGGTCGGCGAAATGCTCCGCCAGCAGCCGGCCAATGAATATGGGGAAGACGGCGTGCTGCGGCATGGGGTCATCATCCGGCATCTGGTTTTGCCGGGAGAAACCGAAAATTCCCGTGGTGTTCTCGAGATGATCGACAGGCTTTTTTCCAACCGTGTCACCTTCAGCCTCATGAGCCAGTATACGCCCGTTCCCGGTGTGCCTCCTGAACTCGGACGGCGGCTGAAGCCTATCGAATACAAGCTCGTGCTCCGTCGGCTTTACCAGCTGGGCTTTGAAAACGGATATACGCAGGAATTTTCCAGCTCACAGGAGGAATACATCCCCGATTTTAATCTGGAAGGAATTTGCTAATCCTGAACCGAGGAGGCAGCTATGCAAGGCGAAAAAACCAAAGAAAGCTATTTGCCAACATATACAAAGGGCGAGGAAATCTTCAATATGGTGTCTCACGTGGTGGGGGCGGCATTCGGAATTGCTGCGCTTGTTCTGTGCGCGGTCATGGCGGCGGTCCACCAGAATGTGTGGGGCGTTGTCAGCGGCATCATTTTCGGCGCCGCTATGATCATCCTTTATACCATGTCCAGCATCTATCACGGCCTGCGCAGCCGCAGGGCAAAGCTCGTGTTCCGCGTATTCGACCACTGCTCCATCTTTCTTCTCATCGCGGGAACATACACGCCGCTCACGCTCTGCACCCTGCATGGCGCGCTGGGCTGGGTGCTGTTCGGTGTGGTCTGGGCAGCGGCTGTCGTCGGTATCGTGCTCAACAGCGTCAGCGTGGAGCGGTTCCGCAAATTCTCCATGGCGTGTTATATCTGCATGGGCTGGGTGGTCATCCTGGCGTTGAAACCGCTTCTCGACCGGCTCGAATTTGCCGGCTTTCTCTTCCTGCTTGCAGGCGGTGTGTTTTATACCATCGGCGCCGTGCTGTATGGGGTAGGGAAGAGGAAAAAATATATCCATTCCGTCTGGCATCTATTCGTGCTGGGAGGAAGCGTCACGCATTTCTTCGCTATCCTTTTGTATGTAATGCCGGTTCGCCCGTAAGCGGCAAAAAATCAGATAGAATGAAACGGAGTTCCTCCCGAAAACGGTTCGGAAGGGCTCCGTTTTTTTGCCCCCCCGAGTCGGGATGGCACGGGTTTTGTGTCAAAAATCGGGGCTTGGCCATACAGTGATAGTAAGGCCGTATGCGGCTTAAAAAAGTAAGGAGTCGATAGCATGCAAGATGATTACAGCATGGAAACGTTCTTCACGTTTGCCGCTCCCAATATGATGAGCGACGATAATTGCTGCGACTGCCTGGATCAGATGCCCTTAGCAATGGCTTATGTGCCTCTCCAGGAGTTTAAAGATTTGTTTGAAGACGAAAACACCGCGTTGGATCACGGGACGCTGTTTAAACAGCTGTACAAACCGTGGTACGGCAATCGTAAGAGAGGGGGCGCGCAGTCGTAATGGACAACCGGGATATCCTTCTTCGAAAAATCAGTGCACACGAATTTGCCGCTTGGGAAATCCAAATTTTTCTGGACACGCACCCCAACAATAAAATGGCACTGGATAAAAAAGCAGCTCATGAAAAAAAGGCGCGTGAGCTGCGCGAATTGTTTGAAAAGGAATTTGGTCTGCTGGATTCCAGAACAACATTCCCGATGCAGCGCTGGGAATGGATCGACGACCCGTGGCCATGGGATTCCAGCAAGGAGGCAAAGAGATAAATGTTTGTATATGAGAAGAAACTCCAGTATCCGATCAACATCAAAAATACGAACCCGAAGCTTGCCAGCCTGATCATCAGCCAATACGGCGGCCCGGACGGCGAGCTTGCCGCCTCGCTGCGCTACCTCAGCCAGCGTTTCGCTATGCCGTATCCGGAGCTCAAGGCTCTCCTGACCGACATTGGTACGGAAGAACTAGGGCATTTGGAAATGGTTGGTACGATCGTATTCCAGCTGACGCGTGATTTGAATGACAAAGAAATCCGTGAGGGTGGATTCGACGCTTATTTCATCGACCATACAACAGGTATCTATCCCGCTTCTGCGGCGGGCGTGCCGTTTACTGCGGCATACCTCCAGAGCAAAGGCGATCCGATCACCGATCTGAATGAAGACCTGGCAGCAGAGCAAAAAGCGCGTACCACGTATGATAACATTCTCCGCTTTGCAGACGATCCCGACGTCCGCGATCCGATCAAGTTCCTCCGCCAGAGGGAGATCGTTCATTACCAGCGTTTCGGCGAAGGCCTGCGCCGCGTGATAGAGCGGCTCGATGCAAAGAATTTCTATGCATTCAATCCGTCGTTTGATTGATTCGTCCTTTCACCACTTTCAGTGAATAAAAGCCCCGGGAAAGCGTGAAAAATCAGTCTGCCTGCCGTGCGTTTTCCCGGGCAGGCATGAGAAATATTTTTAAGAATGCGGTACACTTCCGGGGGCTGTCGCATAGGATACATAAGTACGAACGGCGGGGAAGAGAAGAGTACCCGCTGCCATGCGACGGAGCAGAATTGCCGCGGAAAATGTGTGTAAAAAAAGTTGCGTTTTTTTGAATTTTAGTGTTGACATTCACACACGTGTATAGTAAAATAGTCAACGTCGCCAAGGGAAAGCAAAACCGACAAGCGACGCCGGTGAGGATGGGAGCATAGCTCAGCTGGGAGAGCACCTGCCTTACAAGCAGGGGGTCACAGGT
>CAUBKG010000078.1 GCA_958436475.1 uncultured Clostridia bacterium | reverse complement strand
ACGCATAGGGCAGAACGGGCGCCCATTGGGCGCCCCTACGGCGGCTCCGGAAAGCCAGCGGCACAGATGGGGCCCTCGCGTAGGGGCGGCCATCGGCCGCCCGCTGAAAGCAAAATTGCCGGTTCGCGGAAAAATCGTGTGGAACGCACAAGGCAGAACGGGCGCCCATTGGGCGGCCCCTACGGCGTTTCCGGAAAGCCAGCAACGTTTTCTTCATCAAATAAAATTGAGAAACGCCCGCGAATGTGATAGAGTAAGGGAAGAAAAACAAAAGCAGGAGTGTAAAAACAGGATGGAAAAAACCATAGCCGCCATTTCCACCGCGCCTGCCCCGGGCGGGATCGGCATTGTGAGGATTTCCGGGCCCGGCGCCCGCCGGGTGGCGGACCGGGTGTTCCGCTCGCCTTCGGGCAAACGTGTGGAAGAAGCAAAGGGATACACCGCCCTGTACGGCAGGGCGTACGACGGGCAGGACCAGCCGGTCGACGAGGTGATCGCCCTCGTGTTCGCCGCGCCGAAAAGCTATACGGGCGAGGACGTGGTGGAGCTTTCCTGCCACGGCGGGCTTTTTGTTACGAGAAAGCTGCTTTCCGCCGTGCTGGCCGCGGGTGCTCGGCTGGCCGAAGCGGGGGAATTCACCCGGCGTGCCTATGAAAACGGCAAGCTGGATTTAACCCAGGCCGAAGCGGTGATGGATTTGATCTCCGCCACGGGGGAAAAGGCGGCGGCGGCCGCCTTCGCCGCGCGGGAGGGCGCGCTCGGCCGCGCGATTTCGGGGGTGAGGGAAAAGCTGCTGGCCGCGGCGGCGGGCTTCGGCGCGTATGTGGATTTCCCCTACGACGATATTCCCGAAATCGAGCCGGACGCCCTGCGCGAAACGCTCCGGGAAGCGGACGAAGAACTCCGGCTCCTCATCCAGCGGAGCGGTGGCGCCCGTGTGCTCCGGGAAGGGGTGCGCACGGTGATTGCAGGCCGGCCGAACGTGGGAAAATCCACTCTGATGAATCTGCTTTCGGGGTACGAAAAATCCATTGTCACACCGCAGGCGGGCACCACGCGGGACGTGGTGGAGGAAACGGTAAGCCTTGGCGGGGTGATGCTCCGCCTCGCGGATACCGCGGGCCTGCGCGAAACGGAAGACCTCGTGGAGCAGATCGGCGTGGGCCGTACGCGGGAGCATATCCGAAGGGCGGAGTTGGTCATTGCGGTGTTCGATGCGTCCGAGCCCCTCACCGCGCAGGATGAAGAGCTGATACGCCTTGGGGAAAAAAAGCCGTGCATCGCCATTGTGAATAAAACAGACCTGCCGCGGCGCCTGGATCTGGAACCGCTCATCGGCCGCTTCGGGAGCGTGCTGGAGATATCCGCCGCCACGGGCGAAGGGGTGCGGCGGCTGGAAAAAGAGGTGGAGCGCCTCGCGGGGATCGCCGAGATCGACCCCACCGCCGCCATGCTCGCAACCGAACGCCAGATGGAGGCGGCGCACCGGGCGCTGCAGGCGGTGAAGCGTGCGCAGGAAACGCTGGATGCAGGCTTCACGCTGGACGCGGTCTCCATCGATGTGGATGAAGCCATCGCCGCGCTTTCCGAGCTTCTGGGAGAACGGGTTACGGAAGCAGTGGCGGATACGGTATTCCACTCCTTCTGCGTGGGGAAATAAAATTGATTTTCAAAGCTCCGGGTAGATTTTTGAAAAAACAGCCGCGAAAATGTGCTTTTTCCGGCAGAACGGATTTGCGGCAGTTTATTTGGCGCGATGGCTTCGATGAAGCAACATACGGAATCGGGGACCGCGGGCCGCTGCCGGGTCACATAGTGGAAATGTATTGCAAAGCAAAAAATATAGAATAGCTCTCCTTGACAGAAAAAGCGGGTTAGTATAAAATATTCAATTAGTTCTATTTATATAAAGGAGAGTAGATTCCATGAAAAAAGTATCGTTACGTATTCTTGCCGTTGTTTTCGTTTTGCTGATGGGCCTGTCTTTGGTTTCCTGCAAAAGCGGCGGCAGCACTGGCAGCACCACAACCGCTCCGACGGCGGAAAGCACCATCGCGGAGGCAACCGCCGATGAGAACGGCCTGGTAAACGGCAAGTTCCCCACCGTGGAAGCTTTCGTTAAATCGGATATCATGCAGGAAACGATGAAAGGCCTGAAGGAATCCCTGGAAGACGAGGATATGGCCATCGACCTGAAGGCGGACGGCAATAAGCTCGTTTATGTATTCACCATAAAGAACGTTGAGGAAGATCAGCGGGAAGCGATGAAGAGCGGCCTCGAAAGCGCCATGGAAGCCCAGGCGGAAACCTATGAAAACATTGCAGGCTCGATGAAGGATGCGGTAGATGTGGAAAACCCCGTGGTCATCGTATTGTATCAGGACGGCGAGGGCAACGAGATTTACTCCCGCGAGTTCACGAAATAATAAAGAGCGCGGCTAAAAGAAGCCTTTCTTTTCTGGCTTGCACGCAAAAGAAGCCCGTGGCAGCTTTATCGCTTGCCGCGGGCTTCTTTTGCGTTCTTTGCGTTCCATGGCGGGTTCGTCCGTTCTGCACCGCGCGGCTCCCCGCTTTTTAAATGAAAAACCCCCGAAACAGTTTGTTCCGGGGGTTTGAAGCAATCCCAAAAGGAAGTTATCTCTTCGAGAACTGCGGAGCGCGGCGGGCGCCTTTGAGGCCGTACTTCTTGCGTTCCTTCATACGCGGATCGCGGGTGAGGAAGCCGGCCTTCTTGAGGGCGGGGCGGAGCGCTTCGTCAAACTGAAGGAGCGCGCGGGCGAGGCCGTGGCGGATGGCGCCGGCCTGGCCGGTCACGCCGCCGCCGGTCACGCGGCAGTCGAGGTCAAAGCGGTCGAGGTTGCCGGTCAGCGCCAGCGGCTGGCGCACGATCAGCTTCAAGGTCTCGAGGCCGAAGTAATCGTCGATATCGCGGCCGTTGATGGTGATTTTGCCGGTACCGTTATAAACACGAACACGGGCAACAGACGATTTCCGTCTGCCGGTTCCGTAAAAATAAGGCTTGGATTCGTACATATTCTGGGCCCTCCTTCTTATAATGACCAGATTTCCGGCTTCTGGGCGGCGTGCTTGTGCTCCGCGCCCTTGACCGTGCGCAGACGGGTCAGCGCCTTGCGGCCGATGACCGTGTCGGGAACCATGCCCTTAACGGCAAGCTCCATTGCGAATTCCGGACGGGTTTCCATTAACGTACGGTACTGAACAGCCTTGAGGCCGCCGATGTAACCGGTGTGGCGGTAATAGAACTTCTTATCGAGCTTGCGGCCCGTGAGGACAGCCTTCTCGCAGTTGATGATGATCACATGATCGCCGCAATCCATGTGCGGAACAAAGGTCGGTTTGTGCTTGCCGCGCAGGATGGCTGCAGCAGCGGCCGCGACGCGCCCCATAGGCTTGCCGGCGGCATCCAGCACGTACCACTTGCGGGTGATGTCGCCCGCCTTCGGCATGTAAGTGGACATGATAATACCTCCAAAAGATTAACATTTTTTCACGCAAGGGAATCATATCATATCCTCTGGGACATGTCAACAAAAAATTTTTGATTTTTTAATTTACAATTCACGATCTCGAGTTTGCTTCTCTTACCTCTCGTTTTCTCCCGTTTGCTCGTTCTCAATTTTCGTTTTTTTGCAGAGCGGACGGGCCGAATTTTCGGGGCGGACAGGGCCGGATTTCCCGCGGACTTGCACAGGGAACCCCCCGGCGGCATAACAATAGAACAGATTGGAATTGGAGGAATCGGCCATGAGCAATACAGATATCAGAGTTTTCCTGGGGGCGAATTCGTCCGCCGGATTTCTCTCCAAATTTTCTTCCCTTTACCAGCCGGACGGCGACTGGTTTGCCTATATCATAAAAGGCGGCCCCGGTACGGGAAAATCGAGCTTTATGAAAAAAGCGGCCGAGGCCTTGGAAGAAGACGGGCTGAACATCATCCGCGTGCCCTGCAGCAGCGACCCCGATTCGCTGGACGGCGTTATTTTCCCGGAAATACGAGCCTGCATCTGCGACGGCACCGCCCCCCACGTGATGGATCCGGAATACGCCGGCGCGACCTCCTCGGTCGTGAACCTGTGCGACTGCTGGAACGCCAGCGCCCTGCGCGAAGCCGCGCCCCGGATCATCGAATCGCAGAAAAAAAACAAGCTCCTCCTCTCCCGCGCGGGCCGGTTCATTTCCGCCGCCGGGCAGCTTTTGAAGGATACGTACCAAACGTCGCTTCAGAGCGTCAACCGGGAAAAGCTCGAGCATTACTGCGTGCGCTTTGCCGATGCGGAGTTCGGGGAAAAAGCGGTAGAGATGGGACGGGAAACGGGCGTTTTCCTGAGCGGCCTCACGCCCAAGGGGAACGTGCAGTTCGACGATACCCTGCACGCGCTCTGCCCCCGCGTTATCCTCGTGGAAGACGATTACGGCGCCGCAGGCCGCCTGATCCTCGAATCGCTCAAATCGGAGGCCCTGCTTTCCGGGCACGATGTGATCGCGGGCTACTGCCCCCTCTTTGGGGAGGAAAAGCTCGAGCATCTCATCATCCCGTCCCTCGGGCTCGGCTTCTTTACCCAGAACAGCTGGCTTACGTATCATTTTGAGCCGGAAGCACGCGTGCGCACCGCACGGTTTTACAACGGCACGGCCCTCAAGGCGCACACCGAGCGAATGAATTTCAACAAGCGCGCCGCAAAGGAGCTGCTGGAGGAGGCCTACCGCCTGCTGACCGACGCCAAGGCCGCGCACGACGAGCTGGAGGCGCACTATGTGCCGAACATGGATTTCGAAAAGGTGGAGCAGAAATGCGCGGCTGTGATCGCGGAGCTGCGGGAGCGCGCGGCGGAAAAGATGCGGCCCGCAGGGCGGGAGGAGCCCCCTTCCCCGGCGGACTGAACCGGTTTCGGTTGCAAAGAAAAATCTTCTGTTGTATAATATCTGCAAAGCAGATATTATACTTGACCGGATGCCCTCACCGGCTCGCCGCCAAAAGGCGGCAACCGCCGGGAATGGGCAATGATACCATTCACGCTCCGCGTTCATGGTATCATAGAAAGGGTAAAAAGCGCACGGTTCCGTGTGAAGAGATATGCCCCGCCGGAGGGATGTTCCGGTGGGGCTTTTTTTCAGGAAGAAGCCAAAGGAGAAGGAAGTATGAAACCGCTCGTTTCCATTATCATGGGGATCTATAACTGCGCGGGAACGCTCCCCGAAAGCATCGATTCCATCCTTGCCCAGACCTTTTCGGATTGGGAGCTCATCCTCTGTGACGACGGCTCGGCAGACGACACCTACGCCGTTGCGCAGAGATATGCGGCAACGGATCCGGAGCGCATCCGCCTGCTGAAAAACGAAAAAAACCTGGGGCTGGGGCTCACCCTCAACCGCTGCCTCCGGGAAGCGAGGGGGGCGTTTATCGCCCGTCAGGATGGGGACGACCTTTCCCTGCCCCACCGCCTGCAGACGGAGGTGGATTTTTTGGAAGCGCACCCCGAATACGCCTTTGTGAGCAGCGCCATGATCCATTTCGACGAAACGGGAGACTGGGGCCGCGACCGGGTGATCCAAGCGCCGGAAAAGAAGGATTTCGTAGCGAAAAACCCCTTTTTCCACGCGCCCTGCATGGTGCGCCGCGAGGCGTATGAGCTCGCCGGTGGGTACGATACGGGCGCCCTCTTCCTCCGCAAGGAGGATTACCACCTCTGGTGCAAAATGTATGCAAAGGGCCTTAGAGGCTATAACCTTTCGGAGCCCCTTTATAAAATGCGGGACGATATGAACGCCATTTCCCGCCGCACGCTCTGGTACCGCATCGTGGGTGTGGCGGCGGAGTTTCGGTGCTATCAGATCCTGAAGCTCCCGCTCCGGTATTATCTCATGATTCCCCGTTCGCTGATGATCGGCCTGCTGCCCACGCCGCTCTATAAGAAGCTCCATAAAAAGAAACACGAAAAAATAGACGCGGGAGAACAGCCATGAAGCAGCTCATGAGCCTTGCGCGCTGCGCCATGGAAAAATTCGGGATGGTTTCCGCCGGGGACCGGATCGCCGTGGGCGTGTCCGGCGGGAAAGACAGTGTGGCGCTGCTCTGCGCGCTGGCGGAGCTGCAGCGGTTTTATCCGGAGCCCTTTTCGGTCACGGCCCTCACGCTTGACCCCTGCTTCGGGGGAGAAGAAGCCGATTATTCCGCGCTCGGCGAGCTCTGCCGCCGCCTGCGGGTGCCCCTCGTGATCCGCCGGAGCGAGCTCGGAACGGTGATTTTTGAGAACCGGAAGGAAAAGAACCCCTGCTCGCTCTGCGCGCGCATGCGCAGGGGCATTCTGCACGATATGGCGAAGGCGGCCGGATGCAATAAGATCGCCCTCGGCCACCATGCGGACGATGCGGCGGAAACCTTCCTCATGAACCTGCTGTCCGGCGGAACGCTCGGCTGCTTTTCGCCGGTTACCTATCTTTCGCGCAAGGATATCACCCTGATCCGCCCGCTGATTTTTGCCCGCGAAAAGGAAATCGCGCGCGCCGTGCGCCGCTGCCGCCTGCCGGTGGTGAAAAGCGCCTGCCCGGCGGACGGCTGCACCCGCCGCGAGGAGATGAAAATCCTCATCGCATCCCTTTCCGGGGAGTATGGCGATGCGGCCGAAAAGATTACCGGCGCCATGCAGAGGGCCGGCCTTTCCGGTTGGGGAGAGCCCCGGAAATAGCTCCGCCGCCCTGCCCTCGAATCAGGAAACGGCCCGCCGGATTCTGCAGAATCCGGCGGGCCGTTTTTTTGTGGAGACACTTTAAGGGGCGAGATAATGAAAAAAGAAAACGTCTCCGGTTTCGCCCCTATCCGCCAGAAGGATCAGCAAAAAGCTATCCGGCCGGTCCGGGTCGGTAATCTCGCAAAACCAAGTATTCCGATGCATGTCCACGTATTTGTTCATCGGAAAAGAATCGTTGAATTCCGCCCGCTGCTCCGCATCGGCTGAATCGCGCACGATAGTTACGAGGCGGGTGACCTGGTTGCAGTTTTCTTTATCGATCAGGGTAAAATCGAACTTCCTGAGAAATTCCGTTTCCACCGTCTTGATGTCATAACAAGCATGAATGCAGTCCCCTCCATAGGGATAGGGCGAGCGGATGAGCACCGTTTGCTTTTTCGGTGTGGGCAAATTGAGCCCCCAAACCGAAAAGATTGGATCGCTGAGGCTTGCGGTTGCGTTTTTCAAGGCGGGGGAAGAAAACAGAAAAAACCCGGCAACAAAAACCAGCAGGGAGAGGAAGCAGGCAGGAAAAAGATATCTCTTTTTCAAAAAATCACTCCAAGAATAAAACAATATTGTAAATTATTTTACCATAAAATGTGTAAAAAAACAAATGAAT
>CAUBKG010000077.1 GCA_958436475.1 uncultured Clostridia bacterium | reverse complement strand
CTGCCGGCCGAATCTCACAGCCGTTTTTTGCAATTATATCACATTCCGCCACGGTTTGCCCACCGGTCTCGTAGAGAATTTTTCCTATTTTTTCGCCGGGCTTTACCGGAGCATAGGCGAAACGGGGAAGAACGATCACGCGCTCTACCTTCTGGTTGATATCCGCTGCACCGTAAAACGCATCGCACGCTTCTACCTCCAGCTCCTGCTCCGTACCACCCACCACATGCAGGCGCAGCCCGGAGACGTCCGTTTGAAGTGGGACCTTCTGCGTAACGGAAAAGCCGTAATCGAGCATTCGCTTATGGTCGCTCCAGTCGCTCGGCGCGTTGAGCGT
This sequence comes from uncultured Clostridia bacterium, assembly GCA_958436475.1. Classification (GTDB taxonomy): domain Bacteria; phylum Bacillota; class Clostridia; order Oscillospirales; family Acutalibacteraceae; genus CAUBKG01. Next base: position 7,170 of record CAUBKG010000077.1, on the reverse strand, counting down.
GACCGCAATGAGCAGGACGCCGTCCCGTTCCGCGGCCGAAACGAGGCACCGGCCGGATTTTTTCGTAAATCCGGTCTTCACCCCTACTGCCCCTTCGTATTCGCGCAGGAGGCGGTTATGGTTATACAGCGTGCGTTTGATGGGCGGGTTGCCGAACTCCACCGCCATGCTCTTGCTGGAAGCGATTTCACGGAACCGCGTGTTGCGCATGGCGGCCGCCCCCAGCTTCGCCATATCCGCTGCCGTGGTGTAATGGTTTTCATCGTCCAGCCCGGAAGGCGTAACGAAGGAGGAATCCTTCATGCCGATCTGCGCCGCACGGGCGTTCATTTTTTCCGCAAAGGCAGGCAGGCTGCCCGCCAGGGAAAGCGCCGCCGCATTGGCCGCATCGTTCCCCGACTGCAGGAGCATCCCGCAGGCGAGGGTATCGAGCGTGACCTTATCTCCCGGCAGCAGCCCCATGGAGGTTCCCTCCACGTTCACCATCTGTTCGGTTGCCGTAATCACGCGCGAGGTATCCCCCGATTCGAGCGTGAGCAGCGCCGTCATAATTTTTGTGGTGCTGGCCATGGACATTTTCCGCCCTGCGTCCTTCTGATACAGCACTTCACCCGAACGCCCATTTATCAAAATGGCCGACTGCGCCGAAACCTCTATCCCGGCGGAAACCGCCGAAGGCATCGTCCCGGCGAAAAGGAGAACAATAAAAACAACTGCAATTATTTTACGATACAACAAAACCACCTGCCGTTTCAATAGTATGCAGGTGGCTTGCATTCTAGTATTTTATTGTGCGGTGCCGTCTTTCCCGGCGATATCCTTTTTTTCTTCCTTCGGCTGTTCCTTTTTCTCCTTTTTAATCAGGGAACAGATGCGGTCGAACACTTCCGGCACCAGGGCAATGGCCTTATCGGCCGCACCGGCGCTCGTATTGATGTTGATGATTTTAGCGTCCGTCCCGTTCACGGCGATAAAAGCGACCGGAACGATGGTGATCCCGGCACCGCCGCCGCCTCCGAATCCCATAACCTCATGCTTGGTGGGAAAATCGGAGCCGCCGGAGGCAAATCCCAGCGTAACCTTGGAAATGGGGATGAGCGTCAGCCCCGATTCCACCACGATCTGATCCCCGATGATCGTGTTGACATCGACCATGGCGCGGATCTTTTCCATCGTGGTATCCATCAGCCCCTGTACTGTATTACTCATGCTTGGCACCATCCTTTTTCTGTTTTAATTCCCGGATAAATTTCCGGTATTCCCGCCGCACGATCCATACGGCGATCCAAAGATATATAAAACGGATTGCGATTTTCGCATCCAATTCCACGCGGGTCTCGTCTTCCAAAAAATCAGCGTCGATCCGAACACGGCAGTTTTTTACATCAACCATACGCCGCAGCAGCGCGTGAAGCGTGGAAACGGCGCTCCATGCCGCGCCATACAGCAAGCCCGTCAAAGCGCTGTCTTTCGAAGCGACGGTCATGTGAAAATCCAGCTTCTCTATGCGGAGATGAAGGAAAATTTTCCGATAGCCTTCCAGCAGTTCCCGAATCCGCCCGCTGCCCTTTACCACAAGCTCTGCTTTGTTGACTCCCTCAAAGGGAGAAGGCTTTTTCTTTTTTTCTTTTGGGGGATGCTTTTTCCCCGGCACATTACTAGTCTTTTCCTTTTTTCTTCCGATTAAACGGAACGACAGGCCAAAAAAATGCAGCGTGAGCGTGAACTTCTCCCGGTAGTGGAGCGAGATGCCTAGGCTGGTAAAAAGCAGCAGCGCGAGCAATGTGAGAAAAATAAGCAGCGCAACGAGCCATGCCACATGCAGTCCCCCTTCCTTTTAAACGGCTTCCGGCTCCTCCTCCGGCGTTTTCTCTTCTTCCGGGTTCATTTTAGACGGGAGCGGCGGAAGGTCTCCGATGCAGGTCAGGTGAAAGCAGCGGAGGAAATTAGGGGTTGTCCCATACAGAAGGGGCCTGCCGGGCAGCTCTAGGCGGCCGCGTTCCTCTATGAGGCCTTTGTTCATCAGCGCTGCAAAAATGCTGGAGCAGTTGACTCCGCGCACCTGCTCGGCAAACGCTTTTGTTACCGGCTGATTATACGCGACGATCGCCAAAACCTCCAGCGCCGCCTGAGACAGCGGCATATTCCGCCGGATATCCAGAAGGGCCTTAATCTGCCCGGCGTATTCCGTGCGGGTGCAGAGCTGATAGCTACTGTCCAGCCGCATCAGCGTTAATCCGCTTCCCCTCTCCTCCAGTTCTGCCGCGAGGCGCGCACAAATTTTATGAACGGTTTCTTCATCCAGTTCCAGAACCGACGCGAGGCGAGAAGCCTCCGCAGGCTCTCCAGAAGCAAAAATCATGGCTTCCATCGCCGCGGTGAGCTGTTTGAATTCCATTTATTTTCCCTCCTGCGTTATAATGCGGATTTCAGCGTTTTCTTCCTCTCCCGTCACCCGGATGCGGCGCGCCTTTACAAGCTCGAGCACTGCGAGAAAGGTTGCAACCAGCTCCGAACGGGATTCTGCCCGCTGGAACAGGCTTTTATACGTAACGGAGGCATTTTTCCGCAGGCCGCGCAGAACGGAAATGATTTTGGAAGACACCGAAACGATCTTTCTCGAAACGATTCCCTGAAAGGCCGTGCGGGGCGGCGGCAGCTTCCGCTCGCCCTTGCCCACGGCCGCGCCGTAAGCTTCCAGCAGAACGAAAGGATCGTGGCTGCCGGTATAGGTTTCGTCCGCCTCCAGCTTTTCCGGCTCCCGGCAGAAATGGTCGAACCCGGTTGCCCTTTTCCCGAGCTGCCCGGCAATTTCCCTGCAAAGCTGGTATTCGAGCAGCTGGCCGGTGAGCTCCCTTTTCAGCTCTTCCGATTCCTCGTGCTTCGGCAGCAGCATCACCGTTTTCATGTGGATGAGGCGCGCCGCCATTTCGAGAAATTCGCTGGCGATATCCATATCCATCTCCTTCATCTCATGGAGATACTGCAGATATTGATCCACCAGCTCCAGCACAGGGATATCGTAAAGGTTCAGCTTGTTCTTGGAAATGAGATGCAGCAGCAGGTCCAGCGGGCCTTCGAACGTATTCAGTTTGAAGGTCAGCTTTTCCATACACACGGCTCCTGCGAAAAAATAGATATCAGAATATTTAAGAAAACAACTGGAACGGAAGCGCCGCGATCCAATAGAGAAATTCCAGAATCAGATTGGATAGCCAGGCGATAGGAATGGTGAGGACTCTCGAAAAAATAAGCACCATCAGCGCAATGAAAAAGATCTGCTGGTAGCGGTAATAAAACTCCATGTAGCGCGGCGGCAGAAGCGCAAACAGGATGCGCGAGCCGCTGAGCGGCGGAATGGGCAGGATATTGAAAACCGCAATGGCAACGTTCAGGTTGATTATCATTTTCAATATGGTGATAACGCTTACAAGGAACTGGCTTCCGCCGGTCTGAAACACGGCATAGGTAAGGCCCTGCTGCACAAAACAAAGTACCAGGGAAGACAGCAGCAGCACGAGCGGCCCTGCAAGCGCGGAAAGAATGGTGCCGCTTTTGCGATTCTTGAAATAATACGGGTTCGCGGCAACGCCCTTGCCCCAGCCGAAGCCGAAGAAAATGATGAACAGCGCGCCGAACGGGTCGATATGACGCATCGGATTGAGGCTCAAGAAGCCCCCGTTCCTCGGCGTGGGGTCTCCCAGCTTATCGGCCACCTTCGCCTCCGCCCAGCCCATGAGCGGCAGGATGAACCACACTACTATGAGCGAAGAAATGAGGGAAAACAGTATCATCGTCACGTTTCCGGAAAAGAGGTATTGTATCATTTTATCACGGCTCCATTTCCATATCATTATATACAGTATTCCCAGAAAAAACAAGGCTTAAGGAAACCTCTCCCACAAAGATCAAAAAAACACTTGCCTTTCTCTCCAAGGTCTGCTATTATTAATTCGTTAATTTCATGCGTTGGTATAAAAGGAGGTGCAGACACATGGCAAAGTGTGATTTCTGCGGAAAAGGCGTGACTTTCGGTATTCAGGTATCCCATTCCCACAGGCGTTCCAACCGCACCTGGAAGCCGAACATCAAACGCGTCAAGGCAATTGTAGACGGCTCTCCCAAAAGAGTTTATGCCTGCACCCGTTGCCTGCGTTCCGGTAAGGTTACCCGCGCTGTTTAAGTGAGAGTAATTTCGTTTGTGAACTGTAAAGCCTGTCGGCTTCTGCCGGCAGGCTTTTTACATGTAAAGGGCGGCGCATAGCAGCGCCGCCCTTTTCTGATATTACAGCAAAATGCAGATAAGCCCGTTGCAGCCTTCGTTGATGATCCGCTCGATGGTCTCCTTCACCTTGAGGCGCGCATCGGAGGGCATGCGGTAAAGCTTATTGTGCAGCCCTTCGTTGACCAGCGAATGGAGCGATTTTCCGAAGATCTCCGAATCCCAAATTTTTAAGGGGTCCTCTTCGAACTCGCCCATCAGGTAATTCACCAGCTCTTCCGACTGCTGCTCCGAGCCGACGATGGGCGAAACCTCTGTGACGATATTGGCCCTCATCATGTGGATAGAAGGCGCCGAAGCCTTCAGACGCACGCCGTAGCGGCCTCCCTGCTTTACGATTTCCGGCTCCTCGAGGGACAGCTCTTCGATCGAGGGCATCACGATGCCGTAACCGGTTGCTTCCACCTCGCTGAGCGCGCTTTTAATCTTATCGTATTCTTTTTTCACCTTTGTCAGCTCGACCATAGTCTGCATGAGCTCCTGCTCTTCCCCGACTTCCAGCCCGGTGTTCTCCGAGAGGATCTGATAGAAGAGGCTCTGGTCCACGCTTACCGTTACCGTGGCGCGCCCGCTACCGAGATCGATGTTCAGAATCTGCGAAAAGTTGATGTATTCACACTGTCCCACCTGCTGGACAAAGCCGTTGATATCCCGGATGTGCTTCAGATCGCGGGCCTTATCCACGATGGAATGGAAAATGGAGGATTTGAGCCAGTGGTTCTTTTCGAGGCGCGTGATCCAGCGGGGAATATCCACGCCGATCTCACGGATGGGGAACTCATAAAGGATTTTCCCCATTACATCACGGATCTCCTCTTCATCCATCTCGAGGCAGTTGACCGCCATAACCGGCACGCCGTATTTTTCGGAAAGTGCCGCCGCCAGTTCCTTCGCGTGCTGGGAATTGGGATAAATGCAGTTGAGGAGAACCACGAAGGGCTTGTCGATTTCCTTCAGCTCTTCAATGACGCGTTCCTCCGCCTCCTCGTATTCCTCGCGCGGGATATCGCTGATGCTCCCGTCGGTCGTAATAACCAGCCCGATGCTCGAATGCTCGGTGATCACCTTCTTGGTGCCGAGCTCGGCCGCCATATTGAAGGGGATTTCCTTATCGAACCAGGGGGTCATCACCATACGGGGCATATCCCCTTCTATGTATCCGAGGCTGCTCGGCACGATGTAGCCCACGCAGTCGATCAGGCGCACGCGGAAGGACTTGTTTCCTTCCAGCGTCAGCTCGATCGCGTCCTCGGGAATAAATTTTGGCTCCGTGGTCATAATGGTGCGTCCGGCCGCCGATTGCGGAAGCTCGTCGATCGCGCGCTCCTTGGCCGACCCGCTGATATTCGGGATGACGAGAGCATCCATAAAGCGCTTGATAAAGGTGGATTTCCCCGTGCGCACCGGCCCCACCACGCCTACATAAATATCGCCGCCTGTGCGCTCTGCAATATCGCTGTAAATATTTTTCTCCTGCATAACCTGTCGTTCCTCCTCAATCGTATTGTGTTCTTCAAGCGCACGGAATCAGCAGCATCCGGCTTTCGGCCAGCACATCTTCCGCCAGGTCGTTTTCGTTCATGACGAGCTCGCTCGTGGTGCGGTATTTCTTTGCGATCTCCCAAACCGATTCTCCCTGCTCGGCAAAGTAGATCGTAAGCCCGAAGCGGTCTTTCGCGCTGAACATTTTATCCTCGCACAAGTTCACTCCCGTGATGACCTGTTCGGTATGGAGCGCGAAGATATTGGCTGAAATCATGGCCTCGACCTTTACTTCGATCTGATTGCTCCCCGTGAGCAGGTAGCTGCAGGAAACCGGCATGATGATGGGGGAGCACACGATTTCATCCGCTTCTTCCCCTACCTTGACCCGGTATTCGAAATCAACCGGCTTTTCCGCGAGCAGCGGCATGCCGTTTTCATCGCACGCGAGGATATTCACGGCAAACGCTCCGCTGAAAACGACCTCGCTTCCCTGACGCCGGAAGGTTTTGTTCAGCACCCGGCAGCATACCCTCATGACGCTCTGGATCACCGTATCCGGCAGCTCGACGTTTTTCTTGACGAGGAACGTATCCCTTCTGCTCTCGAGCAGCGATAAATATTCAAGCGGCTCGGCCTCCACATCCGTTTCACACTCGGTGGAATAGGCCTCTTCGATCAGCGGGATTTCGCAGGCGCGGTACGCGGAGGCAGTTGCCTTGATGCGGATTTCCGCCGCTATGTTTTTCACCTCGCCCGCCGCATCCGACCGGGGCTTGAGCGATACCCCTTCGATGGAAAGCTCCACATCGCAGATGCATTCGTCGTCTACCTGGTCGAGCTCCAAAATCTGGCTCACGGGAAGGGATGCCTCCATCGTTTCCAGCTCCGGGCTCTCGAGGTCTCCGCTGTAAACGATGTTCAGCACGACCTCTCCCTTTAAGATCAGCTTATTGTTGATGATTTTATAATCGTGCAGCATCACAGAGGAATCGTTCATGATGAGAGACTGAATCTGAGGCCTGGATGGCCCGATTTCCACTACCTCGTCCAGCAGGAAAAACTTTTCCGTGCTGTTTACAAAATCCACGGCTTTTTTTGTTTCTCTTCTGAGCTCCAGGCCGCCGCCCTCCGCATCGCTGATGAGCGGAAATTCCTGCCGGCGGCATACCCTTACCGCAAGGGTAACGGAACCGTGAATTTCGATCTTTCGTGAAGATACCGCACGGTAATTTACATAATCCACAGTTGCCCGGATAAACACGCAGTCGTTTTCCGAAGTATCCTTGATATCGAAGCTCTTGGAAAACTCGCTCGCAACCTCATAGGTCTTGATGATGCCTCTTTCATCACAGTAATGGACGCAGGAAAGGATCACGCCCTCTGCCTCCAGCCTTTCCCCGCTG
>CAUBKG010000076.1 GCA_958436475.1 uncultured Clostridia bacterium | reverse complement strand
TATTTCCTGCATCGGGACTTTTTTGTGCTGTCCGTACAATCTGGCGCGGTTCAAAAGCCATGGGACTTTTTTCTATGCCCATCCAAAATCAGCTTTTGTCTCCGGCAGAATAAAGATAGGCCGTAACCATTCCGGCAACTGCCAAAACAAGAAACAGCAGCATGAGAATGCCATATAGGAACGAGCCGCTCTGCAGGGCGGCTTCCCGAATGGAAAGGGAAAGGAAAGGCCTGACAAAACCGATCACGCCGCTTATCAGCATGGCGCATCCGAATATCAGCTTTTTCATGGAAACCTCCGTTTATATTTCGTTTTGGAGGTCCGTTTCCCGCACCCGCTTGCCGCACAAAACGATGGCGCGCCGGGCAAGCACCTCGAGAGAATCGATAAACCGGCCGTTTTCGGGCAGCATGTTTTTCACGAGGGAAAGCTCCGTGCAGCCGAGGATCACCGCACCGCAGCCCCGCTCCAGCAGTTCGCCCGAAACGGCGGCCAGCTTTTCCGAGGAAACGGGTTTTCCCGCCTTCACTTCGCGATAAATGATATCCATCAGCAGCTCCTGCTTTTCCGGAGAGGGAAGAAGGCACCGAAGGCCTGCCTTTTCCGCCGCCTGCTGGTAGGTCCCGGCGGCGACCGTGCCGCTCGTCGCCATGATGCCTACGGCCCCGGCGCCGGATTCTTTTGCGGCGGCAACCGATTCCTCCACGATATGGATGAGAGGAACCGAAAGCTCGTGCGCAATTTGCCGGTAGAAATAATGCGCGGTGTTGCAGGGAAGAGCCAGCACCTCGGCCCCGGCGCGAATGAGCCCCTTGGCCGTTTCCACAAGTACGGGCACCGGGTCTTCATCGGATTCATGGAGGATATACTTCGTGCGGTCCGGAATCCGGGTATTGTTGTGGATCAAAATATCAATATGCTCCTGGTCGCTGGCGGCGTCTGTCATTTCCACGATCATCCGAAAAAAATAAGCGGTGGCCAGAGGGCCCACCCCGCCGATAATGCCAAGCGTTTTGCTCATCTGATAAAAGGTCCTTTCTCTGCGGTTGTTTCCGCCCGACCGGGGCGTATCCCGCACGACTTTTTAAATTGCTAGTGATATAGAAATATTTTACGTTCTTTTTAAGACCCTGTCAATCGAAAACTGGCGGCAAACAGGGGAAAGCAGGTTCTTTTCCTGCGCGCGGCCGCGCCGTTGAAAAAGGCATGATACAGTGGTATAATACCCTCGGTATACAAGGGGTATAATGAATTAAGAAAAATTCAGGAGGAAGCAGCATGCAGGAAAAAAGGGATTTCCTTCCGGTTCTGCTGGGAAGCGATATCAACGTATACGGAATGGCCCGTGCGTTTCATGAAGCATATGGCCTCACCTCGCTCGCCATCGGCAAGGCGACGCTTTCCGCAACCAAAAATAGTAAGATCGTAAAGGTGGCGGTGGTGGAGCCAAACCTGGAAGATAATGAAGTATTCTGCAAAACGCTCATCGATTTTGCAAAGGAGCATGCGGACAAGCCCCGTCTGCTCGTCGGCTGCAGCGACGGTTATGTGAAGCTCATCATGAAAAATCAGGAGCTTCTGCGGAACTATTATTATTTCCAGTGCCTGCCGGAGGATTTATACAACCGCCTCAGCAGCAAAAAGAGCTTTTATGAGCTCTGCGAGCAATATGGCTTTTTGTATCCGAAAACAGCCACAGTTACAAATCAGGATTATGAGGGCTTCCGTCCGCCGTTCCCCTTCCCGGTCATTGTAAAGGCCTCCAACAGCGTGGCATACTGGCAGTGCTCCTTCCCCTTCAAAAAGAAATGCTTCGTGGCCTATAACAAGGAGGAATTCGACGACATCACCAAGGCGATTTACGGTTCTTCGTATCAGGACAGCCTCATCATCCAGGAGTTTATCCCCGGGGAAGACGGCAACATGCGCGTGATGAACTGCTACTGTGGAAAAGACGGCAAGGTGAAGCTTTCCGCCCTCGGCCATGTGCTGCTGGAGGAGCACACCCCCGGCGGGATCGGCAGCTACGCCGCCATCATCCCCACAGTGGACCGCGGGCTCTCCGAAAAGGTGCGCGCTTTTTTAGAGGACATCGGCTATACGGGCATTGCCAATTTCGATATCAAATACGACCCGAGAGACGGGCAGTATAAATTTTTTGAAATCAATCTCCGGCAGGGGAGAAGCAGCTTTTTCGTAACGGCGGAGGGCTATAATTTAGCCTGGTACCTGGCGGAGGACCTGCTTTATAACACCCCGATGGAATTCACCATTGCAGAAGGGGACGCGCTCTGGACCATCATCCCGAAAAGCGTGATCCATAAATATGTGAAGGATGAAAGCCTGAAGCAGCAGGCCGACCGGCTTTACCGGGAGAAAAAGGTGTGCCGTTCCTCGCTTTACCCGGCGGATACCACGCTTTCCCGCCGGTTCCGTTACCTGCTCATGCAAGTGAATTACATCCGGAAATATAAAAAATATTTCGGCAACAAGGGCCTGCACTGACGAAGGCTTTTTCGGAAAGGCTCCAGCCCCGGCTTCCCATTTCCTGCGGAGGCCGGGGCTTTTTTGCTCCGATCGCAAGGAAATCCACAGGCTGAGGGCCCTCTGCCATGCGTTCTCACAAAGAAACCTCTGCTTTTTTGTGCCTCTTGTCAATTGACCTCGGGGGATGTCTTTACTAGAGTGGACCTATATGAATGCCAAACGGCCGGCGCACGGGAAGGATCCTGCAGGCGGAAGGCTCTGCTATGAGCCGCCCTGCTGTTTTCCTGTTCGCCGGTATTGGAAAGCGGAGGGTGAAACAATGAAACGAACCTGGAGCAAACGGGCCCGTGCGGGAAGCCTCCTCATGGCCTTTCTCATGGGCATTACGGCGCTGAACCTGATCCCCGCGGGGCGGGGCGGCGCCGCGCAGCCGGTTTCGGAGGCGGAAGTGCCCGCGCTGAAAACGGTGTACGATTTCCCGGCAAAAGACTGGGAAAGCGAAGCGCTTCCCCTCGGGAACGGCTTTCTCGGCGCCATGGTGTTCGGGGGCGTTGGGAGCGACCGCGCACGCACACGATACGCGTGGTGCTGAACCCGGAAAACACTGCGGCGGAAACGAATGCGGCCAATAACCGCCGTTCCGCGCTCGTCAGGGTGGCGGATATTTAAAGCTAAACCGAAAAAAGGCGGCAGGGGATTCCCCTGCCGCCTTTTTGTACAAAGCCCCACCGGAAAGCACCAGTGGAATTCGTTTCATAAAAGCTGATTTATTTTTCCCGCACGAGCACAGCGGCGCTGCGGGAGGGCAGGTAAACCTCGAAGCCGGTGCGTTCGTCCCGCCCGGTTTCGGCCGGGTAGGGCACATCCATGCGGATGTGGCCCTCTCCGTTGAAGCGTTCTTCATCGGTGGAGAGCACAACGCGGTAAGCGCCGGGCTTCGGCACGGGGACAAAGAGGGTTGGCATGGCGAGGAAGGGATGAAAATTAAACGCAAAGATGAGCCCGCCCTTTTCATAAACCAGCACCTTATCCTGCTCGCTGATTTTCAAGAGGTTTTTCTCCCCTGCCTCGAGCACGTCGTATTTTTTGATGATATCCAGCATCGCTTCATCGAACCGGTGGAGCGATCCGTATTTTAAATACCCGTTTTTAGCAAGCGACCACTGCCGCCGGGCATACTGAAAGCTCCAGCCGTTTCCCTCGCGCGGGAAATCGATCCATTCCGGGTGCCCGAACTCGTTGCCCATGAAATTCAAATACCCTTCGCCCGCAAGCGAACAGGTCACGAGGCGGATCATCTTATGCAGGGCCATCGCACGGTCGATGGTGGGATTGTGCATGATTTTATCCATCGAGGTGTACATTTCCTTATCCGCCAGCCAGAACATGATGGTTTTATCCCCCACCAGAGCCTGGTCGTGGCTTTCCGCATAGCCGATGTTCTTTTCTCCCGGCCGGCGGGTGGTAAGCTCATACCACATCTTGCCCATATCCCAGTTATCATAAGGAACGTCCCTGATGGTGTGGATCCAGTAATCGGGAACGCCCATGGCGAGCCGGTAATCGAAGCCGATGCCGCCGTCCTTTACCGGCAGGCACATACCGGGCATGCCGCTCACATCCTCCGCCACGGTGATAGCGTGGGGCTTCACCTCACGGATCAGCTCGTTTGCAAGCTGCAAATAGGTAATGGCTTCCGTATCCGTGTTGAGGCTGAAGTATTTTTGGTAGCTGTCGAACGCTTCGCCGAGCCCGTGGTCGCGGTAGAGCATGCTGGTCACGCCATCGAACCGGAAGCCGTCGAAATGGTATTCGGTGAGCCAGAATTTCACGTTGGAAAGCAGGAAGTGCAGCACCTCGTGCCTGCCGTACTGAAAAAGCTTGGAATCCCAGGCTGGGTGGTTGCCCCGCGCGCCGGGATGGAAATACTGGTCGTCGGAGCCATCGAACCCGCAGAGGCCCTCCACCGTATTCTTGGAAGCGTGGGAGTGCACGAGATCGAGCAGCACGGCAAGCCCCATACCGTGGGCCTTGTTGATGAGATATTTGAGGTCGTCCGGTGTGCCGAACCAGGAAGAGGCGGCAAAGAAGCTGGATACCTGATAGCCGAAGGAGGCATAATAGGGGTGTTCCATGATGCCCATCAGCTGAACGGCGTTGTAGCCCGAATCCTTGACCCAGCTGAGAATATTGTCTGCAAACTCGCGGTAGGTGCCGATGCCCTCCTTTTCCTGAGCCATGCCCACGTGGCATTCATATATGAGCGGGGGCACGGAGACGGCGGGGGAAAAGGCGGAATCCGTCCAGCAAAACGGCGTTTCCGGCTCAAAGATCTGCCCGTAAAACTGGAAGGTCTCCGGGTCCTGCGTGAGCTTCCGGATGTATGCGGGGATACGGCCTTCCGAACCCTTTTCGGAGGTGACGAGCACCTTGATCCGCTGGCCGTTTTGGAGCGCATCGGCGCCGGGCAGAAATATCTCCCAGTTGCCGGAAGCGTCTTTCTTCATCGGATGGGAGGTATGGTTCCAGCCGTTGAAATCCCCAATAAGGTGCATTTTCTTCGCGTGCGGAGCCCATTCGCGGTAATACCAGCCGGCGTCTGTTTTATGAAAGCCGTAATATAAATAGCCGTTGGCAATCTCGGTGAGGCGGGTGTGCTTTCCCAAAATAGCCTTTTTTGTCTTTTCGTAGAGGGACATGCGCAGCGCGATATCGTCCGAAAAGGGGGTGAGGTAGGGGTCGATTTCCAGGATGCGGTAATAAGGCTTGCTGCTTTTATTTTTTTCGGTCATAACTTCGCCCCGTTTTCTTTGAAATAGGATAATGCCTTTTAAAAAAGGCGCTGTTTGCATTTTAGATTTATTATACAGGAAAAAGCTTCCCGTGACCAGTACCATTTGAAAATCAGCAGCGTGTTTTCATCCTTCTTTTTTCAGGGAAGCAAAAGAATTCCAAAATATTTTTTGTAAAAAGCAAATAGACCTGTTGAAACGATTTTTAACAAAAAAATTGTTCAATATTCATTATTTTATGTAGAATATTTCAAAAACTTCATATATAATAAAGCAAATTATACGAAAGAGGTGTTCAAATGAAAAAAACTTGCCGTCTGTATCCCGCGCCGAAAGGGGCGCCGCTTTACGAAGGACTAACGTTTTTTGTGAATGACGACGCCTGCGATATATATGAAGTGCGCGTAAACGAATCCCGCCGCTGGCAGCCCGATTTCAATCCACCCACAACGACCGCGCCGATGGCGTATTTCGATTTCGAGGGGGAAGCGGTGCTCCAGATTGAAACGAAGCAGAAGCTCCGCTCCGCCGTGATTCGCCCGCTTCGGGAAAATATCCCTTTTACAATTGACGAAAATGTGTTAAAATTCAAAATCAAGCGCCCGGGGCCCTATATCGTGGAATTGGACGGCAAGGTGCACGGCGCGTTTATGATCTTTGCCAACCCGATGGAAACGGACGCTCCGCAGCCGGGGGAAAAAGACGTAATTTATTACGGCCCCGGCATTTATGAGGAAGACGAGCCCGTTATGGTGCCTTCCGGCAAAACGCTGTACCTCGCGGGCGGCGCCGTCCTGCGCGGAATGGTCCGTGCGGAGAACGCGGAAAACATCACGATCCGCGGCCGCGGTATTGTGGACGGCAGCCGCTTCGATACCTGGTCGCGCGAGCCGAACAAAGAGCCCTTTAAAATGTACGGCTGCCGGAACGTGCGTATGGAGGGAATCATTTTTTCCGATTCCAACGCGTGGTCGGTGAATAGTCTGGAATGCGAAAACGTGGAATATGATAATGTTAAGACCATTACCGCCCGCCCGAACGGCGACGGCATCTCTTTCCAATCCAGCCGGAACTGCGTCATCCGCAACTGCTTCTCCCGCACCTGGGACGACAGCCTCGTAATCAAAAACCTGGAGGGCAACACCGATAACCTCCTGTTTGAAAACTGCTTTGTGTGGACCGATTTCGCCCAGTCGCTGGAAATCGGCTATGAAACCAACAAGGATGCGCGGGAAGGCTCGGTCATTTCGAACGTCACCTTCCGGAACATCACGGTTTTCCACAGCTTCCACAAGCCCGTGCTCAGCATCCACAACAGCGACGATGCGCTGGTAACGGATATCCGTTATGAAAACATCACCGTGGAGCACGCGGATATGGGCCATGGCGACGCGGGCAAAAACAACCAGCTCATCGATTTTATCGTGAAGCCCAGCCGCTGGAGCCACTGTGAAAAGCTCGGGCAGATCCGCAATATTACGGTGGACGGCGTCACCGTGCTTTCGGGAAAGGATGCGCCGAACCGCATCCGCAGCCACAGCAAGGCGAGCAACACCGAAAACGTTACGCTGAAGAACATCACCGTGCTTGGGCGGAAAATAAAGAGCCTTGAAGACGGCAAGTTCAGCGTGGACCAATACACCAATCATATCCGGTTCGAATGAGTTGGATCTCCTTCGGGCCAGAAGGCAGGTAACGATTTATGGATTATACCCTGACAAACGGAAAAATCACCGCTATCCTCCGGGATTTCGGCGCGGAGCTCATCTCGCTGAAGGACGAAGCCGGAACCGAATACCTCTGGCAGGGGGACCCGGTTTACTGGAGCGGGCAGGCCCCGGTGCTGTTTCCTATTGTCGGCTGCCTGCGGGAGGGAAAAGCGCAGGCTTTCGGGAAACCGTGCAGCATGAAGCGCCACGGCATCGCCCGCAAGCGCACCTTCCGCCTTGTGCAGCAGGACGATTCCTCGATCTCTTTTTCCCTGCGGGCGGATGAAGAATCCCTGCGTGATTACCCGTTCGATTTCGAGCTGGCCGTCACCTATTCCATCCAGGGCAGAAGCCTTACCACCTGCTTTGAGGTGAAAAACCACGGCGAAGAGCCGCTGCCGTATGTGGTGGGCGGCCACCCCGCTTTCAACTGTCCGCTTGCGGAAGGGGAGAGATTTGAGGATTATTATCTGGAATTTTCCCAGAACGAACGGGCGGAGCTTCCGCTCATCACCCCCGAAAACGGGCTGATCGATGTAAACAAGCGCGTGCTTTGGATGAACGAGGTCAATATCCTCCCGCTTCAGCACAGCAACTTTTACAGCGACGCGCTGGTGTTCGATTCACTCCGCTCCCGCGCCGTCACCCTGAAGAACAAGTATAACGCGAAAGGGCTCCGCGTGGATTTTCCGGATTTCGCCTACCTCGGCATCTGGTCCGCCGCGAACGACGCGCCCTTCGTCGCCATCGAGCCGTGGACGGGGATATCCACCTGCTCGGATGAAGGAGACGTTTTCGAAGAAAAGCGCGGCATGCGGGTGCTGAACGCAGGGGAACAGGGGCGGAACGTATTTACCGTTACCCTAGGCTGACGCGCGATAGGGAGAAACCGGTTTTGGAAGATAAAATTCCCTTGATACTTGGTGAAAAGCCTCGGCATACGGCAGTATGCCTGCGTTTTTCACCTGCGTCTCAAAAAAATTTTTTGTCTTACAAAACTGCGTTGCACCTGAAAACGAGCTGTTTTTACGTCAGAATGTGCCCGAAAAGGGAAGCAATACTGACGTATTGCAAGCTTTGAGGGTGCGTTATGGCGGGAAAAGAGCCGTTTCTCAGGCGATTTCTCCCTATCGCGCGTCAGCCTT
>CAUBKG010000075.1 GCA_958436475.1 uncultured Clostridia bacterium | reverse complement strand
AAACCGGGCTTTATTACCTCCAGAGCCGGTACTATAACCCTGAGTGGGGAAGGTTTATCAATGCGGATACGGCGGTTATTTTAAATATAGCTGCTAGCGACTTCCGAGAAGCCAATCTTTTTGCATACTGTAAAAACAATCCGGTCATGCAGAGTGACCCAACAGGGTGCTACGCAGAAGTGGCATTTGGCGTTTTGTTAGGAGTGGTGATTTTAACTTTATTTGTTGTTACCATTAGCTTACTTGTTCTTTCATTAAATCCTACTTTTAGAGATAGCATACGTGGCATAATAAATGATTATTTAAATGTAGCACGTATGAGAGGAAATTTATTGAGCAAATGGGCAATAATAAAGGCATTTGCTAAGACTGCAGCTAATCAAGTAAGTGCTGCCGTTGCGAAAACTGACAGGTTAAGATCATATAGGTATTTTGAACTGAGCTATAATTTTATAGTGGTCAAAGGCATAAATTACAATCAGGCTATAGCAAGAGCTAGAAAAGGAGGAAATGTTCTATGCCTATATCGGGGGGATGCCATGAGAATAGCGAATGTTGCAGGGGGAGGACGAAAAACAACTTGTGATAAGAAACCTCATGGTAAGAATTATTTTCGCCATTATCATCCTGGGAAGCACTATACTAATGCACATATATGTTACTTGAAATGAGAATGGAGATTAGGATATGGATGATTTCAGAGTATATGGAGAATTTACTGGGGAAAATTATAAAAAGCTGATAAATTACGCTTCTTTATTCTGTGAAACATTCTCTTTGACCTGTTTTAAAGGTATGCGCTATGGAGCACAGGTGAAGCAATTAGAGAATTTGCTCAGTCCGTTTCGATTACAGAAAGAAATTGGAACAGGGACAATTGGTAATTATCGAAAAGGATCTAAGGTTCTTTATTATTCACTAGTGAAGGAAAGTAAAAAGGTGCTTCTTTCAGTTAATAACATTTTTGAGTGGCAATCTCCGCAAAGATATGAGGATATTATATTTTATATTAGGGGAGTATATTGGTTAAGAACTATCACTCATGAAAAATATATGTTTGTAAATCCACGGTTTAAAGAACATAACCAATGGTTAATTAACACGCTAAATGCAGAAATTGAGTAGTGTGATAATTAAGCACAATATTGAGTTTGTATATATCTTTATAATTTTGCTATAAAAGAGTGGTGATGCAGCGCAAACGTACAAGGCTGGCTTCCAGCTGAATTTATTAGAGGGTATTATAAATGATACATAGAGCACCGGAGATTCAATAATGTCTATTATCTTCCCTCGTCAATTAGAGAGGGTAGAATTATGATGCATGGGGCAGGCTTCTCAGCATCACGGGCAGCCTTGCGGATACGGTCGGGGTGCTGAATCCGCTTCGTTACCGCGGGTATTATTACGATACCGAAACAGGGCTTTATTACCTCCAGAGCCGGTATTATGACCCCGAGACGGGCCGGTTCCTGAATGCGGATGAAACGGTGCTGACCGGCGTATCCCAGCAGGCGGCAGCCGTTACAACTGCCCGGCGATTGATTCATGCGCCGGTATTGCAGGCGTGTTTCGGATTAAGAAGAGTGATATCGCGAAAGTGTTTGCTTTCGTCTCTTGCAGATAAGGCAGGAGGCGAAAGCTTTTTTATGGCCTTGCAGGGCGGCTTTTTTGTTTCTTATCACCAAATGGGGGCCCGTATTTTCGGCGGTTCCGCCGGCGGTTCACGGTTGAAAGGGATTCGGTTATTGTGATACAATAAGTTAGCAAAATTTATGTGTATTGTTGCCAAATTCCCGTTGGGCATTCGAGGGGGCGCAGGCCTCCGTTAAGTGAAGGAGGAAACAGCAAGATGAAGGGAAGATGCAAACGGCTGCTCGCGGCGTTTCTTACCTGCGCGCTGCTTGTCGGCATGCTGGCGATGGGGGCGGCGGGCCCTGTGTCCGCGCACACATCCAATGATTTTCTGAAAACAAACGGCACCGTGATCCGGAATCGGTCCGGCGCAGGCGAGATCGTGAACCTGCGGGGCACCAACCTCGGCGGCTGGATGCTGCAGGAGGGGTGGATGTCCCCGCTTTCCTGCACCGATGAATGGACGCTGCGGGAAACGCTCACGAACCGCTTCGGCGAAGCCACGGCGGAAAGCCTCGTCAGCACCTACCAGAACGCGTGGCTGCAGGCGGGCGATCTCGATAACATCAAGAATATGGGGATGAACGTCGTACGCGTTCCCATCCTCTATCTCGAGATTATGGATAAATACGGCAACTGGCGCCAGAACTGCTGGGACCAGCTCGACTGGCTGGTGAACGAATGTGCCAAGCGGGATCTGTATGTGATTCTGGACCTGCACGGCACCTTCGGCGGGCAGAACACCTTCGATAACTGCGGGGAAGCGAACTCCGACCCGCAGCTCTGGAAAAACACCACCTATCAGGACCGCACGGTCGAGCTTTGGCGCGGTATGGCCGAGCATTATAAGGGCAACCCCACTGTTGCGGCCTACGACCTGCTCAACGAGCCCGACCGTGTGGATAAGACCCTGCTGAATAATTTTTATGACCGGCTTTACAAGACCATCCGCGCGGTGGATCCCGACCATATCCTCATCATGGAAGCCGCGTGGGACTGGGGCATGCTGGACGCCCCCTCCGCCCGCGGGTGGGAAAACGTGGTATACGAAAAGCATTATTATGCGATGTCCGGCTCCGAAGCGGGGGACTGGAACGTGCAGAACACCCGCGTAGACCAGTGGGTGCAGGGTGTGGTCGAGCACCAGCAGCGGTGGAACGTGCCGGTTTACATTGGTGAATTCTGCCTGTTCGATTTCCTGGATATCTGGGAAAAAGCCCTCTCGGCTTATAACGCCAACAACGTTTCCTGGACCAACTGGACGTACAAGGTGAGCTCCAATTACGGCAACTGGGGGTATTACAACAACTGCTCCTATGCGGCCCCTGATATCTATAACGATTCCGCCGAGCAGATTGCGGAAAAATGGAGCAGGTTTACAACAAATAACTTCCGCTCCAACACAAATTTCCAAAACGTTGTCAAGAAGTATACACAAACCCCGCCCGCGGAGGTGACGGAATACACCACCATCACCGCCGTGGCGAACGAGCAGCTCGTTTCCGCCGCAAATTACGGCAATGACCCGCTCGTGGCCAATCAGACGGTGGCCGGGGAATGGGAAGCCTTCAAGATTATCACGAATGCAGACGGTACCGTTTCGCTTCTCTCGAAGGTGAGCAACAAGTTCGTCGCCATGGAAAACGATACCACCAAGGAGCTGGTGGCGCGCAGCACCTCCGTGCAGGACTGGGAGAAGTTCCGCCTCGCAAAGATCGGAGACGATACCTACAGCCTGCAGTCCGTTGCCAACAACATGTATGTAACCTGCGATCTGAATAACGGCGCCGTGCTCAAGGCGACCGCTTCCTCGGTGGGCGGCGCGTGGGAGGCGTTCCGCATAGGAGAGGCTTCTCCTGCCCCAACCACCCAGCCGACGAATCCCCCAACACAGCCGGCAACGCAGCCCAGCGAACCGGGAGAGCCCGACCTCATCGTCAGCGATATTTCCTGGTCGCCCGCATACCCGCAGGCGGGGGAAGCCGTCACGTTTGAAGCAACCATCCGCAACATCGGCACGGCCGCCACGCCCTCCGGCGTGAAGCACGGCCTGCGGTTCAGCGTGGGCGGGCTCAACACGATGCCCTTCACCTGGAACGACCAGCATTTCGATTCTATCCCCGCGGGCGGGGAAGTTACCCTCCGCGCCATGGGCGGCAGTTCGGGGTCTGCCTTTACCTTCCCGGCGAACGGCGATTACACTGTTTTCGCCTGGGTAGACGATTCCGCCCTCATTGCGGAATCCAATGAGAATAACAATACACTCACGAAGACCATTACCATCGGCCGCAAGGCCCCGGTGCAGCCCGAAACGGAGCTTTATCTCTCCGGGCTTCAGATTCTGCCGGGCACGCTTTTTGCCGGCGGCACGGCCCACGCGCAGGTGGCGGTGAAAAATATGGGCGCCAATGCAAAGCTTGCGGAAATCCCGCTGAAGCTCGATCTGTATGTGGATGGGCGGCTGTGCAAAACCGTTTCCTATACCGGGGAAATCGCCGCCGGAACAAGCGCGGTGATCCTCGCGGAGGACTTCTGGCAGGGGATTTACGGCGTGCATACCGTCCGGGCGGAGGTGAATGCGGACGGCGCCGTCCCCGAAGGGGAAAACAGCTATGCAAACCGCCGCATCACCCTGTGCAGGGTGCAGGAGCCGCCCGAGGAACCGGCTGAGCCCTCCACCGAACCGACGACGCAGCCGGCCGAGCCCTCCACGGTTTCTTCGAGAGAAGTATACCTCACGGCCATTGCCAATGAAAACCTCGTATGCGCCGAGAATTACGGCGCCGACCCGCTCGTTTCCAACAAGCAGGCGCGCGGCACCTGGGAAACCTTCGACCTGATTACAAACAGCGACGGCACCGTTTCCCTGCGCTCGCATATCAATCAGAAATACGTCTGCACAGATATCACTACTACGGCCGCGAGCCTCATTGCCAAAAGCGATTCCATCGGAAACGCCGAAAAGTTCACGATGGAGGCGTTAGGAGACGGAACCTATGGATTCAAGGCTCTGGCGAATGGAAAATATGTTACCTGCGATATGAACAACGGCGCGGCCCTCGTTGCAGGCCGGGATTCTGTGGGCGGCGCATGGGAAGCCTTTGCCGTGCGGGGTGTGGATGAACCCCTGCGCAAGGATTTCTCCAAGCGCGTGGTCGGCTATATCCCCGATTGGAGCTTCAGCGCCTATAAAACGGTGGACTACACCGCGCTCACGCATGTGAACATCGCCTTCGGCAATCCGGACGGCTCCGGCAACATCACCACCATGGCGTCCGATGCAGATATTAACGCACTGGTGGAAAAGGCGCACCTCTATGGTGTGAAGGTGCTCATTTCCCTCGGCGGCGCGGGTTCGCCCTCCTACACGCCCTACATCAGCACCGACGCGGCGCGCGAGGCCTTTGCCGACCGCATCATGAATTTTGTAAGCAGCCATAATCTGGACGGTGTGGACGTGGATCTCGAGGGCGACACGGTAGACGGCTATTACGAAAGCTTTCTCCGTTCGCTCAATACCCGCTGCCGGGCACAGGGCAAGCTGCTCACCGCGGCGGTGGCTACCTGGTACGGCAGCAGGATTTCCACCGCTTCGCTCCAGATGCTCGATTTTGTGAACATCATGGCGTATGATTACAATACCAGCGGCACCGGTCCGGTTGCCCCATATGATTTCGCAGTCAGCTCCATCGATTACTTTAAAAACAAGGGCGCGGCGGCGGAAAACATCGTGCTGGGCGTGCCCTTCTACGGCTATTCCGCTTCTTCGGGCTATACGGCGTATAAGGATATCCTGGCGCAGAATCCAAACGCCTACACGGCCGATTTTATGAACGGCTGGTATTACAATGGAGACGCGACCATCCGCACGAAGACCGAGCTTGGAAAGCAGTACGGCGGCATGATGATCTGGGAGCTCAGCCAGGATGCTTCCGGAGACCGCTCCCTGCTGAAAATCATCAAGGATACGCTCTGGTGAGCCCCTTCCATCCCAAAGGAACCGTTCGCAGCCCGGCCCGGTAACAGCGCGGTATGGGATCAAAGGAAAAAACAATATGGTAAAGAATGCGCAGGGCGGGCCGATGGCCTGCCCTGCGCGCTTATTCCCCCCAAAAATGGGACCGATACAGAAAAACAAACAACCCACTCCTGACGCTTTCCGTCAGGAAAGGGAAGCACCTACGCCAGAGGATAAAAGAAAAGATGCAGGTCGGTATAGCTGCCGTCGGGCAGGCGGTACCCGCCCTCGACCGTACCGATCCGTTGAAAACCGATACTTTCATACAGGTGGATGGCCGCAAGGTTGGCGGCGACCACAGCGTTGAACTGGAGCCCGCAAAAGCCGCACTCCCTTGCGGTTTTCAGGGAATGCTCCACCAGCCGCCGCCCGAGCCCCCTGCCGCGTGCGTCCTTAGAAACGCCGTAAGATGCGTTTGCAATATGGGAGCACCGGCCCACATTGTTCGGGTGCAGGATATAAACGCCCAGAAGCGTTTCTCCTTCGAAGGCGCACACAGTGGCGGTCTGCGAAGCGAAATACGCTTCTGCCTCCGCGGGGGAAAGGGGCTTTTCAGCGGGAAAGCTGACCCCTTCTTCGATGATATCGTTCCATATCTCCAGCATGGCGGGCAGATCATGGGAGCGGTATTTACGGAATGTAAACCGCATGAGCTCATCCCCTTTTTTGTTGTTTTGCGGTATTTATTATGGCATATCCGGCGGCGCCCCGCAAGGCCGAAGGCGGCGCAAAAGGAGCGTTCAGTTAATCGATTATCAAGGTGATTTCTTCATTTTCTTTTTCCAGGTCTTTGAATACATCGAGCATGGTTGATACGCTTTCATGTAATGATTTAGGTAGCTTTTTCAGGTTTTGCAGCTTGATTGAAACCGGCTCATTGAAAGAGCAGTTCAGGCAGTCCCATAAAGCATCCATATTGCTGCCATAATAATCGGGTAACTCGAAAGTTTTTTTCAATAACTGATGCATTTCCATTAAATATTTTACATTTTCAAAGTCCACAACGATTGTTTTCATGTATTGACCTCCCTTAATAAATCTCATAAAATGTGAGGTAATGATCATAGGTTACAAATATCAAACCATCATTTGAAAATAGAATTCTTTCATTTCCGCGATAGCCGCCATCATAATTGAAGTCGGCCTCATACCAAATTCGTCTGGGATCGGACGGCAAACGTCTGTCATAATTTTTATAGATATCGCCGCCTATAACCACTCCGGGCAACACCTCATCGAGATTTCCGAAAGCTTTTATCCAGCCTTTTGCTTTGGCTGCTTTTTGAGTCATATAATTTTCAGGGAGCCGGTTAAACGTTTTACAAACAAATCTACGCCGTTTGTACCATCATTTGTGGCCGTACCAGCCATAATTGCTTTTAAGAATTCAATATAGCATTTACAGTTTTCGTGTATGGGCAAGTTGTTTTCAAATTTGCACGCCTCCTCCAGAGACAATATTTTTCCGTTCATACTTAGGCAATATGCACATGTATGTAACCGGATCACTGTTCGCCAGATTTTCCATTGCACACTTGGCGTTAAAGGTGGAATAATGGGAAATAAGGATCTGCAAATTTTATCCCGTTCATATATTACATAGCCTGTTCGTTTATAAACAATCATTATAAAGCCCCGTTTCTTTTTATATAGTAAGGATAAAAATTCCCTTCTACAAATAGGGCTCACAAAACGAAAAGTTGCCTTAAAATGTGCAACAAATTTTAAATATTTATAAATGGTGTCTATTTTGTTCCGATTTGCAAAATTCGTTTTCTTGTTAGAAAATATGATTTTGATTTCAACGCTGTTAACGGTATTTACGGAATGTAAACGGCATGAGCTCATCCCCTTTTTTGTTGTTTTGCGGTATTTATTATGGCATATAAGGCGGCGCCCCGCAAGGCCGGCGAAAGAAACGAGCCATGGCCCAGCCTTTGCGGAGGAGAAGCTGGAAAACAGAACCCTTTACCCGCGAGGCCCTCACAGAGGCGGAAGGCCGGGCTTTTATATTATCCGGAAAAGCGCTTCCGCAGATGCGCCTGGCGCGGCGCCGCGGTCTATAAAATATAAAAAGGAATGGAAAGCATGCGGGAAATCGGGCTGGAGCCGTTTGATGAAGCAGATATCGAAGAACTCACACGAATCATGGAGAGGGCTTTCGATACGGATGCGTGGATGCATCTTGGGAAAAAAGGCGGACCGCCTGGATACAATACGGGTGAATTCCTCCGCCGGTATGGCTTCGA
The DNA here is from genome assembly GCA_958436475.1 of uncultured Clostridia bacterium. Classification (GTDB taxonomy): domain Bacteria; phylum Bacillota; class Clostridia; order Oscillospirales; family Acutalibacteraceae; genus CAUBKG01. The sequence continues at coordinate 485 of CAUBKG010000075.1, read as the reverse complement.
TAAACGCTCTACGCAGCTTAAAATTACGTTTAGCGGCGATACGGTCGGCGCTGTGATTTTATGGATCGATAAACAAACGAACCGGAATTTCCTCGGAAATATTTTTATTGATCCGGATTTTCAGGAAAGGGGGATCGGGGGAGAGGTCTGGAAAAAATCGAGTCGATGTTTCCCGATACAGAGGTGTGGTGCACGGATACCCCGATCTTTTCCCATCGCAACCATTACTTCTATGTAAATAAATGCGGGTTTCATATTATTCAAATCGAGAATGCCCGAAACTGGGAGGAGGGAAGCTATATCCTGGAAAAGAAAATGAAATGAATTTTATACACTGCGGGAAAAACCGTACCTTTTCGATTTTTCGGTCTTTTTCCGCCGGGGGATGTGTTTTGTGGTATAATAACCGCAAAGCGGTTATTATACCGGCTTCATGCCCCCACGCCACAGAGTGGCGGGTTGGGCAATTATACCATTCACGCTCC
>CAUBKG010000074.1 GCA_958436475.1 uncultured Clostridia bacterium | reverse complement strand
AGGATGTTAAAAGCCGAGTAGGAATGGTTAAAAACAGTATGTCCAGGCGGGAGGGGAGCTATTATGCCGGCCCCGCCCGTATAAGCATATTCGGAGGCAGGGCAAAAGAAAACCGGGCGCCCGGGGGAACGCCAAAAGCCCCCGGAAAACCGGGGGCTTTGAACGCGGCGAAGGCGCGGCCGCAGGCGGAAAAGATTTTGCCGCGCCGCGGGCTGCTGTGTGCCGAATATAAAGTTTTTGTAAGCCGTATTCCGCCGGGCAGCCGTGGGCGGGAGCCTTTCCCCGCACAAGGAACCGCGAATGGCGACCGGGTTCCCCATTTCTTTCCCTTTGGAGGGCGGCCGATGGACGCCCCTGCGGCGTGAAAACAGCCTTGTCAGATGCTTTAAGTGAACGGGCGGACAAACCGGTACTTCCTCATGAAATCTCTTTTCCGATATGATATGCAGCCTGAGTGAATGTACCGATATTTTCTTTTCGGCGGTCATCGTTTGCGTATCCCCGTGTCATTTCGTCAAACACATAAAATTGACATGCTTTGGCACGATGGTGCATTCTGTCACCGATCATAACGGTTTTCATGGCATCAAGCTGTACCCTGCGTATTTCATCGGTAAGGGAACCGCCCATCGTCACAAGAAAGACCGCCTTTTCCAGAACCTTCATTTTCGGGCTTGCGCCGTAAGCGAATCCATAGGTCAGCACCCGCTGAAACCAGCCTTCGAGCATAGCGGGCGAAGCGGTCCAAAAATCAGGGTATATAAACGCGATTGCATCTGCACGATTGATTTTTTTCTGTTCCATCAACACATCATGCGGTACCGGCAGCATTTCATTATAAAAAGCTTCTCTGCGATACTCCTTTTCAGACATGACAGGATTAAAACGCATCTCATATAGATCCGAAATTTCACAGGTATGGCCCGCATCGGTAAGCCCCTTTAGGAAGGATTCCTTCACCTGATAAGTGAAGCTGTCTTCACAAGGATGGCAATATACAACGAAAACGTTCATGCTTTTTTCTCCTTTCCAATTTCGAGGCCTGTCAGCCGGAAAGCCTCCGGGCCCTGTCAGGAAACCGCGCCGGAAAAGCCTGCAAACGCCAGGAACAGGATGCCGATGTAAAGAAGCTTCGCCGGTGCGCCGCGGAAGGCGGCGGGCAGCTTTTCGCTGTGCAGAAGGAAGGCGCTGCCCGAATAAAACCAGGAGGCGAGCAGGAAGCCGAGGCCCGCGTACACAGCGAGCAGGAGTGAATCGCCGAGGTCCAGCGCCGTCTGGCTGGCGTAATAGGGGATCACCGCCACGATGTTGTTGAACGCGGCCATAATCAGCTCGGCGGTGGTAAAAAGCGGGCGCTTCGAGGAACGTCCCGCCCTGCGGTGTAGCCACGCGGCGGCGGCATACAGAAGGCAGACGATAACGATGAAGATAAGCAGCCGGGCGCGGATATCCGTCCGCTCGAAGCGGAGAAGCTGGTGGATAGGCCATCCGAGCAGGGTGGCAAGGATGCTGAACAGGGTGAGCAGCACGCTCACACGCCACAGGCGCGAGGGCCTCTGCCCCGCGCGGATAATGGTTTCCATGCCGAAGCCGCTGTTCAGCACGAGGTTTTGCAGGAAGAGGGAGAGGAGAAACACCGTGGTCATCCGCAGGATCATTCCGCCGCCTCCTCTCTGTGGAACCGGTTCCGCGTCCATTGCAGGAGCGCGGCGAGCAGGCCGAGCAGGATGAGCGCTGCGAAGGGCGAGCCTGCCGCCGGAACGTACGCCTTTGCCGTTACCGGGATATCCCAGAGGCTGCCGGAGCCGCCGAGCTCCCGCAGAGCGGAAAGCAGCAGCAGAACGAGCAGATAGCCGGTCATCATCCCCGCCGCCTCAGGGAGCGCGCGACGCCGGGCGGTGCTGCCGGCCGCCAGCGTTTCGAGCATGAGGAACTGCGCGGAGTTTACGATGATAAGCGGGGAAAAAAGCCCTATCCCCGCCATGGCCGAGGGGAACCACAGCTCTGCGGCGAGGGAAAGGGGTGAAAGAATCAGCGCGGAGCAGAGCACATACACCGGGATGCGCGCCCAGAAGGGCAGCTTCCGGAAGAAGAAATACGTGAGCAGCGCGGTGGGCAGGAACACGCAGAGGGTGAACGCGCCGAGGATCAGCCCCTGCTTTAAGGAGGTGCAGATCAGTACCGCAGGAGAAAGGCCCAAAAGGCCGCGCAGCATGGGATTTTCCCATAGGGAACCCATCCGGAAGGAGCGGAATATAGTGGTAGAGGGATTCTGCTTCATGCGGCATAACCTCCTTCCGTGTAGGGCCCAAAGCGGGAAGACAGCCGGCGTATGAGCTCATCGAGCCGGGGGGAGGCCGCATTCATCAGGAGAATGGCGAAGCAGGCGCCCTCTTCATACGCGCCGTAGCGCCGGAACAGCATGGTGAAAAGGCCGCAGCCGATCCCAAACAGGATTTTGCCGGGCAGCGTGCGGGGAGAAGTAACGGTATCGGTCGCCGCGAACATAGCGCAGAACAGAAGCGAACCGGAGAAAAGCTCGTAAAAAACAGAATCGCCGATGCCGGAGGGCACGCGAGGGAACACCGAGGCGAACAGCACCACCGCGCCGAGGAACGGAAGAGTTACGGCCAGCAGGCGGGGCTTGCGCAGAACCAGCACGAAGAAGGCGGCGCAGAGCACGACGATGCAGGTGGTGCCCATCGGCCCGCAGGCGCTGCCAAGCAGCAGGTCGATCGGGTTATCGCCCGGCAGGCTGCGCAGCTTCAGCATCGAAGCGGGCGAAACGCCCGGGGAGAAGCCGGGCGCATAGCTAGGAGAGACGCTGCCGAACAGGGCGGGATGCGGAAAGCGGAACATTTCCCCCGGCGCCGAGAGAGCGAGGAAGGCCCACCCTGCGCAGGCGGGGTTAAAAATGTTGCGCCCGGTGCCGCCGAAGGGGAGTTTGGCAACGAGGATCGCGAAAGCGCTTCCCGCGGCGGGAACCCAGTAGGGCACGCCGGCCGGAAGCATCAGCCCGAGGATGAGCCCGGTGACAACCGGGGACCAGTCTCCCTTCGGGATTTCTTTTTTCATGAGGAAACAGCCGAGCGCCTCCGTGACGAGGGCCGTGGTAACAGCGATTCCGAGGACGAAAAGCGCTCGTACGCCGTAGAAAAACGAGGCCATCAGCGCGAGGGGAAGCAGCACGAGAAGAATATCCGAAAAGGCAAAGGCGGCAGGGCGGCTCCGCCGGAAAAAGGAGCGGCCCGAAAAGCGATCCATTATTCTTCCCCCTCTCCTTTTGATTTTTTACGCCGTTTTGCGGCGGCGTCCTTCGCCCGGGCGGTCAGCTCCGCCACGGGCACGCCCGAGGGGCATATGTAAGAGCAGCAGCGGCAGCCGATGCAGCTTTCCGCACCAAAGGCCGCTGCGCGGGCGGAATCTCCCGCTTCAAAGGCCCGCATGATGTTTACAGGCTGGAGGCGCTGCGGGCAAACAGAGATGCACGCCCCGCACCCGAGGCAGACGCCGATGGGCTCCGGACGGGGCCGGAGCACGGTAACCGCCCGGACGCCGGGCGTAACCGGGAGGGAAAGGTCGCGGCAGACAGCCCCGCGCAGGGGCCCGCCGAGCAGGACCTGGTTTTTCTCCCCATCGATTCCCGCATACCGGAGGATATCGGAAATGCGGGTGCCGTAGGTCAGGCGCAGGTTGAGCGGGCGCGGCGCGGCATCCCCCGCAACGGTCACGATGCCGCGCACACAGGGCTTCAGGCGCATGGCGGCGAGGGAAAGGGCAATAAGCGCCTGCGGGCCGAAGGCGAGCGTGTGCGCCTGCTTGTGTAAGTAAAAGGGGAGAACCGGGTATTTGGCGGAAAAAGAGGTCACCTCGATGCCTCCCGCCCACTGGGGCAGGAAGCTTTCCGACCCCGGCTCGGAAAACACGTGGATCTTCATTCCCGCCGCACCGCAGGCGCGGGCGGCAAGCCGCAGCCCTTCGGAAAGGCGCTTCGGATATTCGAGAAGGCTTTTGATGGAGCTGCTCACATAGGGCTCTTCGTCGATCACGGCGGCGAGCACCGTTTCCGGCGCGCGGCCTTCGGAAAGCTTTTCACAGAGGGGAACGCCGTCCAGCTCGTCGATAATGCCGGCATTGAAGGCGATGTTCACGATTTCCTCGGGCGAATAGCGGGAAAGGGGCTGCTCGCGCACCATCTGTTTATGGTAATTCCCCATAACCTCGATCTGCGCAAAGGGGACCTCCCCAAGCAGGGGATGGCTGCGCTCCCGGATTTCGGTGATCAGCCCCTCCGCGGGAGACACGCAGGGAACGCCCGGCGAGCCCTCTGCGGGAAGGGAAAGCAGATCGTATTTTTTCACGGCCTGCCCGGGGGAGCATTTGATTTCCGGCTCCATGCCGCGGACGGAGCAAAGGGGAACGGACATACGCTTCGGAAACGGGAAAATTTCCATTTCCCGGGCAATGGAATCCTGCTTTTTCTGGTCCAGAACGAGGCCATTTTTTATCAGATTCAGCATCCTTATATCACCTCTTGAAACTCGGTGCGTGTTGCATTACGATAGATATAGAACCACAAGGGAGGAACTCCTATGCGAATCGAACTGGAGGAAGCCGGCCGGGTCAAGATTACCCTGAATCCGGACGATATGAAAAATTACGATATCACCTTTTCCGAGCTGGATTATAACCAGATCGACACGAAGCGGATCATCTGGCAGCTCCTGCTCAAGGCAAGGAACCAGACCGGCTTTGAGTTCTCCAGCGGGAACCTTCTGGTGGAGGCGTTTCCGGCCTCTTCCGGCGGATGCGTTCTGTATTTTACGAATATTCTTTACGGCAGCCAGATGAAACGCATCAAAATCAAAAAAAGCTGCTTCGGGCCTTATGTATTCCGCTTTGCTTCCGCGGAGGAAATGCTCACGGCGGTCGGCCGCCTCGGGGAGGCCATGGGCTTTGCGTTTATGAAAAGCGCGCTGTATGAAGCGGGGGAGCGTTATTTTCTTGCTCTCTACCCCGTTACCCGGCTGGAGGAGGAAGCCCGCATCCTGCTTGGAGAATACGGCGACTTTTTCTGTGAGGGCGCACCCGCGCTCGCTTTTATTGAGGAACATGGGAAGCTCATCTGCGAGCCGAACGCCGTGGAAACCATTTCCGCCGCCATGGCCCGCCGCTGAGCGGCGCCGCAAAGCAATGGGGAGGAAACGCCCAATAGGCTGACGCGCGATAGGGATAAATCGCCTGAGAAACGGCTCTTTTCCCGCCATAATGCACCCTCAAAGCTTGCAATACGTCAGTATTGCTTCCCTTTTCGGGCAGATTCTGACGTAAAAATAGCTCGTTTTCAGGTGCAACGCAGTTTTGTAAGACAAAAAATTTTTTTGAGACGCAGGTGAAAAACGCAGGCATACTGCCGTATGCCGAGGCTTTTCACCAAGTATCAAGGAAATTTTGTCTTCCAAAACCGGTTTCTCCCTATCGCGCGTCAGCCTAAACGGCCGTTTTCTTCCGCAGCACACGGGGGAGCCTGTAATACCCGGCATTTCATCCCTTCCCGGCCGCCTCCGGGCAGAGGATTCCCATTTCCGGCTGCACCGCCTCGATTTATAAAAAGAAGACCATCCGGAGGGCACAGCCGAAAAGCGTGCTCCGGGTGGCTTTTTGCATTTATTCGGAAAAACCCTCCGCCGCCTGCCGGATGCTCCGGATGGCTTCCGCCGGGCTTTCGGCCCCGAAAACGGCGCTGCCGGCCACGAGGATACCGGCGCCCGCGGCGGCCGCCTTCCCCGCCGTTTCAGCGCAGATGCCGCCGTCCACCTCGATGGGGACGGAAAGCCCCCGCCGGTCGATTTCCGCACGCAGGGCGGCGATTTTCGGCAGCATGTCTTCCATAAAGCTCTGCCCGCCGAAGCCGGGCTCCACGGTCATCACGAGCACCATCCCGATCTCGGCGAGGTAAGGGAAGGCCGCTTCCGCCGGGGTTTTGGGCTTTAAGCAGACGGCGGGCGTCACCCCGAGGGAACGGAGCCGGCGGATGGTTTCGCCCGCGTCCGAATCGGCCTCCAGATGGATGGTGATGAGGTCTGCCCCCGCTTTTACAAAGGGCTCCGCGTAAAAATACGGGTCGGTGATCATCAGGTGCACATCGAGGGGGAGGCGCGTCCGCCGGCGGATTGACGCCACCACCGGCACGCCGATGGAGATGTTGGGGACGAAATGGCCGTCCATCACGTCCACATGGAGAAGGTCTGCCCCCGCCTGCTCCACACGGCGGATATCCGCCTCGAGGTTGGCAAAGTCCGCAGACAGGATGGATGGTGCAATTTTAATCATAAAGCGACGCCCTCCGACATATTTTCCACTCTATTGTAACGGATTCCGGGCGAAAGGTCAATCACATCAGCGGGGTAAAGAGCTTGAGGCAGGCCTCGAGGAGCTTCGTCCCGGCCGGGCGCTTGTTCCAGGCGGGAAGCTGGATGCGCTCGGAAACGGCGACGGCCTTGTCGATATCGCTGCGGACGTCCCGCACCGTTTTGTTGTGGCATAGCCACAAGCCGCACTCGTGGTGCAGGTAAAAGCTGCGGTAATCCATGTTCACGGTGCCGACGGTGGCCACCTCGTCGTCCGCCACGATGAGCTTCGAATGCATGAAGCCGGGCGTGTATTCATAAATCTGCGCCCCGGCCTCCATGAGGGGGCCGTAGCTCGAGCGGGTCATCATATGGACGTACCAGTGGTCGCCGTTCTTGGGGGTGACGATCTTCACCTTCACCCCGCTCTGCGCCGCAAGGCAGAGGGCGCTCATCATTTCATCGTCCACCACGAGGTAGGGGGTGGTGATATAAAGGTAATCGCGCGCGCTGTTTATGATTTGAAGATAAATGTTTTTGGCAGTGTCCACATTGTCGAAGGGGCTGTCGGCATAGGGGTGCACGAAGCCGTCCGCCTCCGTACACTCCTCCTGGGACTTATAGCAGAAGTCGTCGAGCTTATAGGTCTTGTGGGTGATGCTCTGCCACATGGAGAGGAACATTTCGGTGAAGCTGATGGCCGCACCGCCCCGAAGGATCAGGAAGGTATCCTTCCAGTAGCCGTGCCGGTCGATCACGTTGATGTATTCATCCCCGATATTGGAGCCGCCGGTGATGGCGGTCACGCCGTCGATCACGATGATCTTGCGGTGGTCGCGGTAATTCATGAAGGTGTTGAGCGCCGGTCGGAAGCGGTTATAGGAAACCATTTCGATGTTCTCCGCTGCGAGCCGGCGCACAAAGCCTTCCTGCTGGCGGTCGCCGCTGCCGATGTCGTCCGAAATGATTTTGATGTCCACGCCCTCGGCGGCCTTTTCCCGCAGCACAGCGTGGATTTCGTCCCACATGTTGCCTTCCGCGAGGATGAAAAATTCAATAAAAATAAAGTGCTTCGCCTTCTTCAGCTCCGCAAGGATGTGCGGGAACGCGGCCTCGGCGGGGGAGTAGTAGTCGGTTTCCGTATCGTTATACACCGAATGGCCGGTGGAGCGCTTCAGGTATTCGGACTGACGGGCATAGGTTCTGGAAAACGCGCGCAGCTTCGCTTCCGACTGCTCGTTTTGCGGAAGCTGGAAGCGGAAGGTTTCGAAGCTTTTGTTGATGCGGTTTTTGATGGCGCGGGTAAACACGGTGTTGCCCCACATCATATAAATGATGACGCCCACGGGCGGCAGCAGGAGGATTACCACAATCCAGGCGAGCTTGTAGGAGGGGTTATCCTTTTTATTGATGACGAGGATGAGGGCGATGAGGCTCACGACCTGGAGACCGGCGTAAACGTATACGATTTTGTTCGAGAGGGTAAAAATCCCCAGCGCGATCAGCAGAAACTGAAGGCCGATGAGAAAGCCGGTGATCAGAGAGCGTTTGAGAAAAAATTTCATGCCGCAGCCATCCGTTCCGGCGCGGGAGCGCCTGATGAATTTGCAGAAGACGCGGGGCGCTCGGGATAGAAGCGCCGCGGACTGCATAATAATACTAAAGTATAACACAGGTTTCCCGTATTTTCACGAATTATTTGAGCCCGGAGAGCTGCCCCCCGGGCCGATTTTTCCCTTGACACCGCCGTGCGTGCGGGCTATAATAATGTAACACAGAACGGCAGCACAGAAGGCAATACGCCGATGTGGCGGAACTGGCAGACGCCCGGGACTTAAAATCCCGTGGGAGCAATCCCGTACCGGTTCGATCCCGGTCATCGGCACCAGGTCGCTGCATTCCGAACGGTGGGTGCAGCGATTTTTTCCTTTCCGGCGCGGAAGAAAATCAAATATGCGGGTGTAGTTTAGTGGTAGAACATCAGCTTCCCAAGCTGAGAGTGTGGGTTCGATTCCCATCACCCGCTCCACGCTCAAACCCCTTGATACACAAGGCTTTCGGCTTTGTATCAGGGGGCTTTTTATTTTTGATTTTGTTACTAAAAAACAGAAAAAACAATAACAAACAATAAAAATG
>CAUBKG010000073.1 GCA_958436475.1 uncultured Clostridia bacterium | reverse complement strand
TGAAAGGACAGATTCAGGCCTTCAAACGGTACCGCTACCTTTTGGAGGATTTAACCATCAAGGATATCAAGATCAAGTACCGCCGCTCCATCCTCGGCATCCTTTGGAGCGTTTTGAACCCGCTGCTGATGATGCTGGTCATCACGGCGGTGTTTTCCCTGCTGTTCCGGTTTAATATCCCGAATTACCCGATCTATTACCTCACCGGCTGGGTCATCTTCAACTTTTTCTCCGAAGCGACCAACGGCGCGATGGCCTCCGTTACCTCGGCCGCGCAGCTAATTAAAAAGGTGTATATCCCGAAATACATTTTCCCGCTGGAAAAAGCGCTGTTTGCCCTTGTGAACATGTGCTTTTCCTTCATCGCGGTGGCCATTATGTTCCTCATCCAGGGGTATCCCCTGCACTGGACCATCCTGCTCTTCCCCATCCCTATTTTTTATGTATTTGTCTTTTCGGTGGGCGTGGGGATGATCCTCAGCGCCGTTGCCGTGTTCTTCCGGGATATCGTCCATCTTTACGGCGTATTCCTGACCGCGCTGATGTATATCACGCCGATCCTGTACGACGATTCGGTCATCGAGCAGAGCGGGCACTTCGCCATCCTCACCATCATGCGGTGCAACCCGCTTTATTATTTCGTGTATTTTTTCCGGCAGGTGGTCATGTTCGGGAGCGTCCCCTCGCTCAAAACGAACCTCGCCTGCATCCTGATGTGCCTCGCCTCCCTGGGGCTCGGCCTGCTCGTCTTCAAAAAGGCGCAGGATAAGTTTATTCTTTATATTTGAGTTTAGGTGGTTATCATGGAAAACGCAGTGGAAGTCCGCAATGTCCAGATGCATTTCAATATGAGCAAAGAGAAGATAGACAGCATCAAGGAATACGTCATCAAGTTTTTGAAGCGCCAGCTGATGTATGAAAACTTCGTGGCGCTCAACGACGTTTCCTTCGATATCAGGAAGGGAGACGTTTTTGGGATCGTCGGCCTCAACGGGTCGGGCAAGAGCACCCTTCTCAAGGTGATTTCCGGCATCCTCAAGCCGACGAAGGGAACGGTGAAGGTAAACGGCACCATCGCGCCCCTCATCGAGCTCGGCGCAGGCTTCGATATGGACCTCACCGCGCGGGAAAACATCTTCCTGAACGGCTCGGTGCTCGGCTTCTCGCGCAAAATGATGCATGAAAAGTTCGATGAGATCGTGGAATTTTCCGAAATGAAGGATTTTCTGGATGTTCCCATGAAAAACTATTCCTCGGGCATGGTGGCGCGCGTGGCCTTTGCCATTGCCACCATCACGCATCCGGATATCCTCATCGTGGACGAGATCCTTTCGGTGGGAGACTTCCATTTCCAGGAGAAGTGCGAAGCCCGCATCCAGCAGATGATGAGCGGCGGCACGACCGTTATTATCGTGTCCCATTCCATCCACCAGATCGAGAAGCTGTGCAACCGTGTGCTGTGGCTCGACCACGGCGATATGAAAATGCTCGGCGATATGGAAGCGGTGTGCGAGGCATATAAGGAGAGCTAAGAGCCAATGAACGACGAAAACCGGAACGACGCTGGCGGAACAGCCGGGGAAAACGAACGGCTCCGCCGGGAAAACGAGCGTCTCCAGCGGCAGAATTACCAGCTTCGCCGGCGCGCGGAGGAGGCCGAGGAAACATACAGGAAGCTGACCGGAAGCGTCAGCTGGAAGGCCGGCGCGCCCGTGCGCGCGGCGGGGCGGATGCTGCTCCGTTTCCGCAAGGCGGGAAAGCTTTTGCACCGGGAGGGGATCTTGGGATTTCTCCGGCGCGTGTGGCGCAAGCTCTTCGGCTGCGGCAGCTATATGAGCCGCTTTGCGCTTTCCGAGCGGGACCGCAGGCAGCAGCGGGAAACCGTGTTTCGGGAACAGGTGAAGGTAAGCGTGCTCGTGCCTCTTTATAATACGCCCGAGCGCTTTTTAAAAGACCTCGTGGAATCCCTAAAAAAGCAGACCTATCCGAACTGGGAGCTGTGCCTGGCAGACGGAAGCGACGACGCGCATGCTTCCGTGGGCGAACAGGCGGGGGCGTACGCCGCGGCCGACGCCCGCATCCGTTACCGGAAGCTCCGGAAGAACCTCGGCATTTCGGAAAACACCAACGCCTGCGCCGAAATGGCGTCCGGCGAGCTGCTCGCCCTGCTCGACCACGATGATTTTCTCAAGGAAGACGCCCTCTTCGAAGTGGTGAAGGCGTATAACGAAACGGGCGCGCCCTTCCTCTATACCGATGAAGCCATGTATGACGACGGCAAAAGGAAGGTTTCCGCCTTCCATTTCAAGCCGGACTTTTCGCCTGATACCCTCCGGTCGTATAATTATATCTGCCATTTATCTGTTTTTGAAACGCGGCTGTTCAAAGAGGCGGGCGGCTTCCGCCCCCAGTGCGACGGCAGCCAGGATTACGACCTCATCCTGCGCCTGACCGAACGCGCTTCTTCGGTGGCACACGTGGCGAAGCCGCTGTATTTCTGGCGCTCGCACGGCGGCTCGGTGGCGGGCGGCGTGGAGGCGAAGCCCTACTGCATCGAGGCGGCAAAGCTGGCCCTTTCGGAGCACCTGCAGCGAGTGGGGCTTCGGGGCGAGGTGGAAGAGGCGGGCGTGCCCTCCTGCTACCGCATCCGGTATGAAATCGAAGGGGAGCCCCTCATTTCCATCCTCATCCCGACCTGCGACCATGCGGGCGACCTCAAAAAATGCATTTCCTCCATCCAAAGGCTTTCCACCTACCCGCATTACGAGATCATCGTGATCGAAAACAACAGCGTGCAGGAGGAGACCTTCGCCTATTACAGGGAACTCGAGGGCGAGCCGAACGTAAAGGTGATCCGGTGGGAAAGGGAATTCAACTATTCCGCCATCAATAATTTCGGGTTCCAGCACGCGGCAGGCGAATATATCCTGCTGCTCAACAACGATATGGAAGTCATCACGCCCGGCTGGCTCGAGGAAATGCTGATGTTCGCCCAGCGGAGGGACGTGGGCGCGGTGGGCGCGAAGCTTTATTACCCGGACGATACCATCCAGCACGCGGGCGTTATCATGGGGCTCGGCGGCGTTGCCGGGCACTCGCACAAGTATTTTCCGAAGGAGGACGACGGCTACCTCTTCCGCCTGAAGGTGGCGCAGGATTTGAGCGCCGTCACGGCGGCCTGCATGCTGATGCGGGCGGACGTTTACCGGGAGGCCGGCGGGCTGGATGAAGCCTATGCCGTCGCCTTCAACGATGTGGACCTGTGCATGCGCATCTGCGAAAAGGGCTACCGGATCGTGTTCACCCCCTTTGCGGAGCTCTACCATTACGAATCCAAGAGCCGCGGGGAAGAAGATACGAAGGAGAAGCAGCTCCGGTTCCAGGGGGAAGTGGAGCGGTTCTACGAACGGTGGGAAGACGTGCTCCGCCGCGGCGATCCGTGCTACAGCCCGAACCTCACCCTGCGTGCGGAAAACTTTGCCTACCGCAGCCCGGATGAAGACGGCCTGGATGAATTTTTGAAAAAATAACAAACGAACCGGCCCGGTTTCTCCCAGATGAGGGGAAATCGGAGCCGGTTTTTCGGATTCAGGCCGAGGAAATCTGACGAAAAATGAAAAACAGGGCATGGCAGGAAGATTCCCACAGCTTTCTGTTTGACAGCCCTTCGCAAACAGGATATAATAAACCAACGGCAATCGATACATCCGGCTTCCCGCCCTGGTGCGGCGGTCGGAGGATATCGGCCGCGATCCTTCCTATGGGGGCGTAAAGGCTTCGACGGGGATCAGAAATCACGGTAAGCGAGTAGCGGCGCGGACCCGCTTGAAAAGCCGCAATCTTAAAATTAAACGACAACAATAAAGTTGCGTTAGCAGCCTAACTTAGGCTGCCGTCTTTACCGGGAGCACCGCGGCCCGGCTAGAGGCGTCGATGAGCGGTGAACGTGAACCGGGAAGCGCCTTCTTCCCGGTCATGACCTTCGGGCTACCAACGCGCATAGGCTGGCAGCTGCCGCTGCGCCGAGGGAATTCAAAATAACTGCCTGCACTCGGAGAAAGCTGTGAGGATGGGTTTTCGGACAGGGGTTCGATTCCCCTCGCCTCCACCACGTCAGAGCAAAGTACGTTCAACTCCGTTTCCGCTTTATAGCGAAAACATCCGTCCACTCCCTTGCTCTTCCTTTTCCCCAAAAAGCACTTGCTTTTCGGGGACCCCGAAAGAGTTTTTTGATTGTTCGGATTTAAACACTTTTGCTCCACCAAAGTTACCACTGTACGAACCCCTGAACGGAAAATCATAGTTTTCCCTCAGGGGTTCGTGCTGAGTATCAAACGTGAGTAAGCCTGTTAGAATCTGACAGGTTCGACCGGCGCGACCTTACCTCCACCAAAAAGAGAAACCACTATCTTTTGTATGATATGGTGGTTTTTATTATTTTAAGCTTATAGGCTGACGCGCGATAGGGAGAAACCGGTTTTGGAAGATAAAATTCCCTTGATACTTGGTGAAAAGCCTCGGCATACGGCAGTATGCCTGCGTTTTTCACCTGCGTCTCAAAAAAATTTTTTGTCTTACAAAACTGCGTTGCACCTGAAAACGAGCTGTTTTTACGTCAGAATGTGCCCGAAAAGGGAAGCAATACTGACGTATTGCAAGCTTTGAGGGTGCATTATCGCGGGAAAAGAGCCGTTTCTCAGGCGATTTATCCCTATCGTGCGTCAGCCTATGTTGTGCTACTTTTATGGCAGGATTTTGTTGTTATTTCGTTGTGAAGATTATTTATATTATATTCATTGATAGAATTGTAAACGTTTTATAAATATCTTAAAAAATTGCCCTTTTTAGTGCAACAAAATGCTGTTTTTAGCCTATTAGTGAAAGGACATTTTTGTTTTTATCATTTAATAGGAGATATTGGAAGTGACAGAAGAAAATTACAAGTATCGCACAAGTCCATTTTTACTCAAAAATCAATTCAACGGTAAAGGCAAGTTTCAAATCCCTGTTGTCCCCAAATTTAAGGCAAGCGAAGATGATTTTACCGATCTGAGGTTGATCGGTTTTGACAAAGCCAAACTGGAAAATAATAATTATCTTGACCGCATAGTTCATTTCTTCTTGTACGATTACAAGTTTGAGCGTGTGTGGAAAAATCCTGACACAGATTTAGAAAAACTAAAACGCTACAAAGCGACATTAACGCCGGATTTCAGTATGTACACTGAAATGGCGCCAGTCATGCAACTCTATAATACTTTTAGAAATAGATGGTGCGGCGCTTACTATGCGTCAAAAGGAATAAGAGTTATTCCATCTGTTAGTTGGGGGAACGAGAACACTTTTGAATTTTGCTTTGATGGCATTGAAAAAGGCTCTACGGTTGCAGTTTCGACCTACATGGTGTCTGAGCATGGATGCAGGAAAGACCAAAAAGAGTTTTTTTAAAAGGATATAATGAAATGTTGAGGCGAGTTGAGCCGGAAACAATCATTTGTTACAATGAGCCTTTTCCTGAAATGCATGGAAACATTGTTTTTGTTGATTATGATTTAAGCTCATGGCGACACATGAATGATGACCCTTATGTCCCGTCTAAGTATGCGAAGTATATTTGCGGTGCGGAACCGCGGCCTGAAAACTTTGATATTGTAATAAAGACAGGAAAAGTGTTATCCGATTATGAGATAAAAGGTATGGGAAGCGCCTATGGCGGTGAGTGGCAGCCGGCAAAAGAAGATGATGAAAGGTTTTTAGGTGCCCCGGGAGAGGTTAATAAAAGCAGGACCGGCGGCAAAAGAGGCGGATATGACCGCGAAACTAAAATCGGAGAAGATGGAAAAGCATCCAGAGAAAGACATCATACAGACCATGATAATCCAACAAAACATTCAGACCCACATGACCACGATATAGATTGGTCGAACGGATTCCCCAAATTAGGTCCGCAAATTAACTATTTTGATGGGAATATCCCTACATTTAAACGTTCTAAGGTGATGAAATTTATGCCGAAAATTATAGGAATAAACAGTCCGGAGGAAAACCGCTTTAAAACGATCAGTGACTTTAAATGGTGTGTGAATGGGGGCGGTGAAATTGAATTTGAATACAATGAAAGAGTATTTGGAATTTTTCCTTTGCAAAAGCGAAATCCTGAAACCGATTATCAAATATTAATATGTGAAAAATTCGTTGACAATCAGGAAGAAACCGAAAAATGGTGTGATACCGCAGATGAAGTTTTAGAATATATGATTGATGGTGTGCGATTGCGTGATATCATAACTGAAGTTATCGTGTGGGACAGAACCATTTAATCTCTACCAATAGGCATTATATTCATTTTTGCCATCATAACCACTGTGTCACGGCGAATCCCCCAACGAAGTAAAACATTTTTTGTTTTTGGTTTGTGTTGGTCCACCAAACAGTGCAAATCCGAACGCCGAGAGGTGTTCGGATTTTGCGTATTCGCCTCCACCACGTCAGAGCAAAGTACGTTCAACTCCGTTTCCGCTTTATAGCGAAAACATCCGTCCACTCCCTTGCTCTTCCTTTTCCCCAAAAAGCACTTGCTTTTCGGGGACCCCGAAAGAGTTTTTTGATTGTTCGGATTTAAACACTTTTGCTCCACCAAATGGACTTTGCACGAACACCTACTACTTCAAAGGAGGCTTTGCAGTATTGGTGTGGCTGTGATGTCAACAATAGAAACAGGGGGTCAAGGCATTAGCCTTGACCCCCTGTTGTTATTCATTATTTGGGGTTCTCATCTTAATTAGCTCACCAGTTACCAATCCCACCATATGGCCTACTTCATCTGTATTCAGCAGCTCATTGTGTTCAACAAAATATGGCATATCATCAAAAAACAGGACGGAAATATATGCTTCATCGTAAGGCTGATTTATCGGATTATTTGCCTCTGAAAAATCCTTGAAATTCAATCCGGCCCACAACATAGCTTTACGATTTGTATCCCTATCAGTAAGATACATAAGTAATCCTTGACAACAATATACCTTGACGACTTTCTCACAAGCAGATACCAATAGGACACTGATAATATCGTCTTTCGTCAATAAATGAGGTTGTTTGAAGATTTCATCCATCTTTTTGGAATCGATATACTGATAATTTGCTATATTGAATACCGCTTCGGATTTCTTTTCTTCACCAATAAAAGAATTATATGTGCCAGTGTATAGGTCGGTTTGCTTATAGTTTTCTATTGTTGATGATCCAATATACTTCTCTACAAATTTCTCAGAGTAAGGTTCAGTCCAAGAATTGAAGCATCGATACAAGATTTCTTCATCCATAAGCAAAATGGGAAAAGGATCTATTGCTAATCGCATTACCGCAACCACTCCAATACACCTCTGAAGGTAGTGTTCAAAAGTTGAAATAAAAGCGTCTTGAGATTTATGCAAATTAAATGGATGATTTCGAGAAATATAGAAGTGCTGTAATCCTTGTTTATGAACATATTTGTTTAATTTTGCACTTAGCTCTTTGGCCTTGATAAAGAATTCAGGCATCTTCTCTTTCATATCCGCAAAGACATTTCCCTTAAGTGATAGTTGCTTAATCATTTGCCCTTGCATGGGAAAATCCTTTATAGCCCTCCATGCGTCTAAAAATTCTCCTTTTTCTCCGTCTGGCATGTCTGCTAGAAATACCATCGTAGTTGATACATCAACTGCTGAACGCAATGAGTAATACGCGCAGTCGAAGTAGCCATTCTCAAATAATTCTATTGCGTTGATTAACTGCTGTTCGGCTTCCATAATAAAGGTATTGCAGATATTACTATCCATTCTCCCGGACCAACTATGTTCGATATTGATAAGATCAGAATAGTATTGCTTTTTGAGTGGAAGCTCAACAGGTCGAATATTTATAGTTTTGCGCCAGTCAATATATGAATCAGCCAATCTGTTTCCCTCCATGGTTTTAATAAATCCATTATAAAGGGTGGCGGTCAATCAAGTATAGAGCTTGATTGACCGCCACCCCTTGCTATTTACTATTCTGTGCTTTCCTTCGCCTCCTGCCACTCTGCGAACTCCTGTTGCCCCGGTTCGCTGTATAGTATTTACGTATTTCCAGGCCAAGGAAAAGCCTGCGGAAAAACCGTGCAGGTGGTGTAGGGCAAAGCGGGCGCCCATTGGGCGCCCCTACGGCGGTTCGGGAAAGCGAGCGGCATGCTTAAGACCTAGCGTAGGGGCGGCCATCGGCCGCCAGCCAAAAGCAAAATTGCCGGTCTGCGGAAAGCCACTCGAAACGCACAGGGCAGAACGGGCGCCCAATGGGCGCCCCTACGGCGGTTCGGGAAAGCGAGCGGCATGCTTAAGACCTAGCGTAGGGGCGGCCATCGGCCGCCCGTTTACAGGATACTTCACGCGAGGATGCCGAGCATTTTCAGGAGCGTGATGCAGTCGCGATAGCCCTGCTGATAGCACTCCCTCTGGCAGATGGATTCGAGCACG
>CAUBKG010000072.1 GCA_958436475.1 uncultured Clostridia bacterium | reverse complement strand
GAACCTCCTCGTAATCGGCCTCTACGCCCTTGCCCATTAATTCCTTATAGCGTCGCATGGCGCGGTCTTCGGGAGAAGCGGTCAGAAAAATTTTGACCGGCGCGTCCGGCAAAACGACTGTGCCGATATCCCTGCCGTCCATTACGATATTATGTTCCTTTGCCATGTTTCTCTGGAGATCGAATAAAAATGCGCGCACCGCGGAAAAAGCGGAAACGCTGGAAGCCGCCATCGAAACCTCCGGCAGACGGATGTCCTTCGAAACATCTTCCCCATTCAGAAAAACGTGCTGCTCTCCCTGAATAAAGCGAAGATCGAGCGAAATTTGAGAGAGAATGGGCGCCACTTCGCTTTCCTTGGCCGGATCCGCCCCTTTACGCAGGGCATAGAGTCCGATCGAACGGTAAAGCGCGCCGGTATCCACATAAATATAACCGAGGTCTGCAGCCAGCCTCCGCGAAATGGTGCTTTTTCCCGCCCCGGCGGGGCCGTCAATTGCAATGGAAATCATAACTCATCCCTCCGATAATACTGATCGTCCGGCCAAAAAGCCGGTGGAAAACGCAATTTGCAGGTTGAAGCCGCCGGTGTATGCATCCACATCCAGCACCTCGCCCGCAAAATAGAGGCCGCGGCAGAGCTTCGATTCCATCGTTTTGGGCGAAACCTCCGAAACGGCAACGCCGCCCGCGGTTACAATGGCTTCTTCGATCGGGCGGTAAGCTACCGCCGTTACCGCAAGCCCCTTCAGCAGGCTGGCAAGGCTCCGGCGCTGTTCCTTTGTGATCTGGTTCACCTTTGTGGAGCCGCCGATGCCGGAAAGCTCCACGATAACAGGAATCAACTTGCGGGGCAGGAGCTTGTCCAAAGAATTTGCAAAATCCTTGTTCTGGTACTCTTTAAAATCCCGCTGCAGGCGGGCATCCAGCTGTTCGAAAGACAGCGCCGGTTTCAAATCGATTTTGATCTGGATGCGGCGGTTCGAGAAATCCTTAATGTGAGCGCTGGCGCTCAAAATGAGCGGTCCGGAAAGGCCGAAATGCGTGAACAACATTTCTCCCTGTTCTTCAAAAAGCGTTTTCCCCTTTTCCCGGTCAGTTACCGTTACCTTCACATTTTTCAAAGAAAGCCCCTGAAGGCGGGGAACCCAATATTCATGTGCAACCAGCGGCACGAGCGAAGGCGCAGGATCCACGATCCGGTGCCCGGCCTGCTTTGCCAGGCGGTAGCCGTCCCCGGTGGAGCCTGTTTTTGGATAGGATAGCCCGCCGGTGCAGAGAATCGCCGCGCGGCTGGTGTATTCCGTGCCGTCGCAGAGGCGAACGCCCTTTACGTCCCCTTCTTCCAGCAGGAGGCTTTCCGCGCGGCCGGTCTGAAAGCGCGCACCGGCATCCTTTGCAAAGCGAAACAGGGCATCCACAATATCGGCGGCCCGGTCGGACTTTGGGAATACCCTGTTTCCCCGTTCCACCTTCAGCGGTACCTGCAGCCTTTCAAAAAAGGCCATCACGTCTTCCGGGGAGAACGTGGAAAACGCGCTGTATAAAAACTTGCCGTTGCTTTTCACGGCGGAAATCAGCGTTTCCCGGCTACAGGCATTCGTGACGTTACAGCGGCCCTTTCCGGTGATCATCACCTTCCTGCCGGGGCGCTCGTTGCGCTCCAACAGTACGACCCGGAGGCCACGCTCCGCGGCTTTGCCTGCGGCAAGCATACCGGCGGCTCCGGCCCCGATTACGATTACATCAGCATCCATAAAACGATACCCTTACATTCTTTTTTTGCTGCCGCCGGCCGGCAAGCACCAACCGGCAGCAGAAATATTTTACCAGACATACTGCGCAAAAACAAGCTTTCTATTGCTGCGAAAGGCCGCCTGCGCCTTCTGTTTTGCCAAGGTCCACGGTATAAAGCCATTCGATCTTATCCCCATCTTTCAGGGAAAAAGCGCCGCTGCTGACGCCTGTATCGGAAAAGCTTCCGTTCACGCGGTAAAGCCATCCGCTTTCCGCCCCCTCGTCGCCGGCAAACAACCCGCCGATACCTTTGACATACACCCCCCTGCCAGAGCCTTCCTTCACAAGGGCAATGTTATGCTTGCGCGCGAGGTAGTTCGTTACATCGAAGCAGGTATAGCCTTCCCGGATTTTTACCTCCGTAGGCGGAAGGACCTGCTGACCTGCATAGCCGGTAATGGAGACCGTGACCATTCCGGCCTCATTTTCTGTGGGTTCAAAATCATCGATATCGCCGCCGCAGGCCGAAAGGGCCAGAGCTGCCAGAATACTAATGAGAAGAATCAGGCTTCGTTTCATGCTTTTTCCTCCAAAAAATGATGCCGCCCAAAGCGAGCAAGGCCAGCAGTACAACCACGCCGCCGATCCAGTACCACAAGGTATCAGAAGACTTTTCCGCAGCCGGTATAGAAAAATGATAAGGATTTTCCCCTCCATGATAGGCAGCCAGTGCAATCAGCGCCTGTTCCGTGGCTCTGCTGTCGCTTTCTCCGCCGGGAAGATGGGCAAAGCCGCCGTCCGCATTCTGAAAGGAAAAGAGCGCTTCCGCCGCCCGGTCAGCTTCCGGAGGCATTTCCTGCCCGGAAAGGGCGAAGGCGGTGAGCGCCTGCGCCGTGGATTCCGCATTTTTTTCGCTTATGGCGGAAGAAAAAGCACCGTCCGCCCCTTGCTGCAGGCGCAGCCACGAAAGGGCCCGGTTTACTCCTTCCGAAACGCCGGGTATTTCCCGATAAGGTACGAGGGCAATCGCCGCGGCGGCAGTGAGATCGACGTCCGCCCGAAGCGTATCGCCGAGCGAAACGCCGCCGTCTTCCCTTTGCAGAGAGAGGATTTCCTCTGTGAAAGCAAGAGAGCTGCCTTGGCCTTCGTCAAACGCCGTGAGCGTGATGAGCCCATAAATCAACGCATTCACGCCCTGCTTTCTGTTCTCTTCCACGCAGGCGATACGCGAAAGCAGCAATACGTTTTCAATATCGCCCGGCCAAATCCCGCAGGCTCCGAGATTCAGAGCATATCGCTCCAGATCGGTTTGCGAGGCATGCGCCAAACCGTCTGTTACCTCCTGCAGGCAGGATTCCCGAAAAGCGGACGGATCCTCCCCCGCCGTATACAGGGCAAAGGGTGCCCATGTGCCGGGATGTTCCTTTAACCATTCGGCGGCCCTCCGGATGGATTCTTCCATAGAAACAGCGGGAGGAGATGCCCCCTCTGTTTCGGCCTGTGTTTCGGTTGGCAAAGCGGCGCCGGTGCCTTCCAAAGCCCCCGTCTTTTCCGGAATAATGGGGCTCGTCTCCGAGGGAAGCGTGCTCCCCTGCCCGCCCGGCCGCCTGGTTTCCGGCTGTGTCGGGGGCGTTTCCGCCTGCGGCTTTTCCGTTGCAGGAGGCTGTGCTGTGGTAGCAATAGACTGGAGGCCCGCCTGCTCCGCCGTTACCGCGTAGCGCCAGCAAAGAGCATCTCCGTTTTTCAGGCGATAAACGCCCGCCCCTGCGGGAGGGCGCACGCCGTTTACTTCATAGACCCATCCGCTGTAAGGCCCGTGCGCCCGTTCACGCAGGCCGTTTACCTCGCGCACATAGCCGCCGGAAGCCTCCACGTCCAGCCCAAGGGCCTGAAGCGCGGCGAGCGGTGTTTTTTTGCCCGGCAGCGTTATGCTTTCAGGGCCCGCAAGATAACGTTCGTGCACATGCTCATATACACTCACGGTAACGGTGACTGCCTCTGTATCTTCCCCTAGGGCGGGAGAAGCAAAGCAGACAGTTAAAAGAAGTATCATCAGGATGGAAATGGATTTTTTCACGTCTGATTTCTCCAAGAAAAAATTATATTCCGCAATAAAAACGAAAGCTCTTTTCTGAAAAAGAGCTTTTCCGGCCGACTGGGTTATTTGAAAATACGGTGCAGCGTATCCTGTGCGCGGTAAAGATAAAGGGTGATAACGCGGCTCAGGGCAATATCGTACACCACAAACACGAAATTAAAGAGCACGGCAAATATCGGAATGGTCCATCTGCCGAATTCGTTGAAATCCTCCACCGGCACACGGAAGAGGAAAACCACCGCCAACGCGGCCAGTAAAACATCGGTATTAAAAAACAAAAGCTTTGCAGCCCATTCCCCCACGCGGGAAGGAATGCGTTCGAGATCGGACTTCAAAATAGGATAAAGGCCGAAAAAGGCGATGTACAGCACCTTGGGCTCCGGATTCGCCACCAAGATGAGAGATAAGAGGGACACCCCCGCATACACCATAAAGGCCCAGCGGCGGTTCATTTCCACCATGATGATAATCATCAACGCCCCCGCGATCATCGGGATAGCGTATTCGACAAACGGAAAGATATTGGATAAAAACAGGATCACGATGGATAGCGCGCTGACAATACCGCCCAGCGCGATTTTCCCGCTTTTCTTCATGGAGTCTTTCCTCTTTTCCTCGCTCAGAATTTAACAGCAGCGGATCAGGTCGCCGCCCATGCATTCGCAGCAGCAGTCTGCACAAATAAGGCCGGAACACATATCGCACACGCTGCAGCCGCCCGCAGAGGTGTTTGCGGTTTTATACCCATAGCCCTGCCGCTGCTTATTGATACGCACGAATGCTTCCCGGTATTCTGGGTTGCTCGGGTCCATACGGCAGGCCGTGGAAAAGCTGGTGTATGCGTCTTCAAACCAGCCGCGGCGGTAAAGCACACTGCCGTTGAGAAAATACCATTCCGCATTGCGGCTGGCAGGCGGTACGCCGTCCAACAGTTCGAGGGCTTCTTCGATCCGGTTGCTGTTGATGAGGCTGCGGACATCCGCATACTGCGTGCTTCCCCGGTAGTTTCCGCCGCCCGTGCCAGTGCCGGAAGCGGATTTTCCCGCACGGCGCTCCTGCATGATGGCATCGTATGCCTCGTTGATTTCGCTCATTTTATCCTCTGCAAGATCAGAGAGGGGGTTATCCGAATAATTATCCGGATGGTATTTCCGGGCGAGCTCCCGATAGGCCGTTTTGATCTGTTCCTCGGTCGCATCTCTCGATACGCCCAGTACCGAATATGGATCTTTGTTCATTCCTTATCCCTCACGTTTAAAATACTCAGCTGAGATTTTTCAAGTCCCTGATATAATATATTTTCCAAAATCGTTCGATAATTTCGGATTGGCAGCAATTCAAAAGCAAGCACTGCTTCCCCGATGCAGTTATTCAAAATGGATTCCGCCCGCGTGAGCAAGGCACCCTCCGGCAGGCCGGAGAGCAGAAATGCGTTATAGTTTCCCGTTTTGCGGTCGGAAGCGCGGTCGTCCACCGCATCGAGCACATAGACCCATTTTCCAATACAGTATCCGATCCGGGAAAGCACCCGGCCGGCCTCCCCTTCGATCCCGAAGGAAAAGATTTCGCTGAGCGCACGGGCGCTCGGTTCTGCCGCCGCATCGATGCTCTGCGTTCCGGAACGCTCCGCTTCGGCCTGCCGCTCCATCATGCGGGAAACCGTTTCTTCCAGCTCCGGGTATTTCCTTTTCGCCTTGCGATGAGATAAAACGAAGAAAGGAAAGCTGGCGAGGGCGCGCAGTCGCGGCCTCAAGCCGCGGTCGTGGATATCATCCAGCAGCTTATAATAGGTCATAATCAGCGCCGCGCCGGCGGAATAGGCAAGCTCGCTGCCCTCGGAAATACAGCAGAGGCATTTTTTAAATGGGTTGAAGCCGCAGCGCTTGGGTTCAAACCGCTGCGCGGCGCTCGATACCGCCAGGCGGAGCATGGCAAGAAAGGTGAGGTCATAGCTGAGCGTGAGCCGGGAAAGGATGCCGTAATCACGCCCCATCTGCTTGCAGAGCGCGCAGTAAACGCCTTTATACGCTTCAAACTCACAGATTTTCAGCTCCGGTTTATGCACTTTCACATAACCAAACAAAACGGGATACCTCTTTACTTTAATTAGTCTTATTCTATACGAAACAACGGCAAAAACCGTTAACGGTTTGTAAATTTTACAAAGAAACGAGTTTCGGGCAAAACTCCAGATGATCGCAGGAAATCAAGTGGAACTCGATACCATCTACCGGCCCTTTCACCGCGTTATATGCCCCCGCGCCGTGGATATGCCCATAATAACAGCGCCGGATCCCGCGCTCTTTGAGCACGGAAAAAATTTCTTCACAGACCGAATCCGCATAGATCGGCGGGTAATGCAGGAATACGACCGGCTCAAGCTCCAGCGCCTCCGCCGCCGAAATGGATGCGTTCAGCCTCCCCACCTCGCGCAGCAGCACCTTTTTATCGGGCAGGTCGTCAAAAAACCAGCCGCGCGTACCGCAAACCGCCATCCCCCCCACGGGAAAGGCGTTATTGAAGAGAAAATCGATGCTGGTAAAGCCATTGTTGCTGAGAAAGCGTTTCATTTTAGTGACGGTAGACCACCATAGGTCATGATTTCCTTTCCCGATTAGCTTCTTTCCCGGGAGGGAATGCAAAAAGGCAAAGTCCGCCTGTGTTTCCTCCAGCTTAAGCGCCCAGGAAATATCGCCCGGGAGCACCACCGTATCCTCCTCCGAAACAACGGCTCGCCAGTTCGCTTCGAGGCGGGAGACATAATCTGCCCAGCCTTTGAAAATGTCCATCGGCTTGTCCGTCCCTAAGGAAAGATGCGGGTCCGATATTGCGTAAAGAGACATGATACCCCTCGCTGTTCATTGCTTTCTACAGAAAAAAGCCCGGAGACTTTAATCCGCCGGGCTTTTGCTTCTCGATTTACAGGTTCAGCGCGGAAATAACATAATCGCGCATGTTTTCCTTCGTACACACGTCTTCGAAGCGGCGTTCCTTATTCATGATATCCGAAAGCGGCTCCGGGATATGCTCCCCTGTGATAACGTTCAGCTCCGTGATCATTTCGTATTCGGAGCCCGCGTTCGTTCCTCCCTGAACGGCCTCCAGCACACTAGAAACGAATTTGAAGGGGCTCGCGGTCGAAGCGATTACCGTACAGGTATGGTCGCCCGTTTCTTCCACATACTGGCGGTATACATTGACCGCCACCGCCGTGTGGGTATCGCAGAGGTAATTTTTTTCTTTGAAGAGCCGGGCAATGGTGGACTTCGTATCGTCGTCGTCACAATAGCCGGCGTAGAAAAGGCTCTGGATCTTTTCGAGCATTTCCGGACCAACCTTATAATGCCCCGTTTCGCTCAGCTCCTGCATCCAAGCGGTCACCTGGCGGTCGTCCTTGCCGGAAAGCTCGTAAAGCAGACGTTCCAAATTGCTGGAAATGAGGATGTCCATAGAAGGCGAGGCCGTGGTATAAAAATCGCGGTTGCGGTTGTATATGCCGGTTTGAATAAAGTCGGTAAGCACTTTATTTTCATTAGAAGCGCAGATCAGCTTAGCGATGGGCACACCCATCTGCCTAGCGTAATAGGCGGCGAGGATATTGCCGAAATTACCGGTGGGAACCACCACGTTGAAAGGATCCCCCATGGCGATGGCGCCGTCGTTGACGAGGTCGCAGTAAGCCGAAACGTAATAAACGATCTGCGGCACCAGGCGGCCCCAGTTGATGGAATTGGCGCTCGAAAACATCTTGCCGTTTTTTTCGAGAAGCCCGCGGATGGCGGGATCGGTGAAAATCTTTTTGACGCCGGTCTGCGCATCGTCGAAATTCCCTTCAATGGCGCAAACGCCAACGTTTCCGCCCTCCTGTGTGACCATCTGCGCCTTCTGCATGGGGCTCACGCCGTTCTGCGGATAAAACACCAGAATATCGGTATCCGAAACGTCTTTAAAGCCTTCCAGCGCAGCCTTGCCCGTGTCGCCCGAGGTGGCGACCAGAATCACGACCTTCTTACCCTGATGCTCTTTCCTTACCGCGACGGTAAGCAAATGCGGGAGCAGCTGCAGGGCTACGTCCTTGAAGGCACAGGTCGGACCGTGCCACAGCTCCAGCATATATTCTCCCTCGCCGAGCTTCCGCAGGGGCGCGGGATCGTTATTATCGAATTTATCATCCTGATAGGCGCTGGCCACACACTCATAGAGCTCTTTTTCCGAATAATCGGTTAAAAACTTACTCAGGATCAAAAACGCGCGGTTGATATAATCGTAACAGTCGAGCGATTTCATATCCTCTTCGGTCAGCACCGGAATGCTTTCCGGAACAAAAAGGCCTCCGTCAGATGAGATTCCCTGGGAAATCGCCGCGGCAGACGATACCCTGACGCCGCTGTTTCTGGTGCTGGTATAAAGCATTTTCACATTCCTCCATATTTTCCTTGAACACCGGGCGGGGCTGCCCGGCAAACACAAAGCAGGGGGACCCCCGGCAGATAAAGCAATGAATATGCGCTCAAACGGCGGATACATGAAACCGGTATTATAAAATATTCCCGGCGGTTGCCGCGTTTTCGCGGCGAGCCGGTGAGGGCATAAAGCCGGTATAATAACCGCTTTGCGGTTATTATACCACAAAAGCAAACGCGTAGCGTTTGTAAGCGGCCCTT
>CAUBKG010000071.1 GCA_958436475.1 uncultured Clostridia bacterium | reverse complement strand
TTATCGCGGGAAAAGAGCCGTTTCTCAGGCGATTTATCCCTATCGCGCGTCAGCCCACGCAGGCGCGCCTTACATCAGGCGAATTACTTCTTATTATAGGGCCTGTCCCGCTGAAATACAAGAATAAACTGGAAACTTTCAGGCGGCGGGCCCCTGCGCCGGCCATAACGGGCCTATTTCCGCCCATGCCCATTTCCACCTTTTGAAAATACGTTCATATTTGCGGCGGGATTATCTCTTCCGGCGGCGGGGTCCCCTCATCTGCGAAGCGCGATGGCTGCGGCATAAACCTCCTTCGCCCCGGCGAGGCGGAGCACCTTGGCGCATTCGCCGAGCGTTGCGCCGGAGGTGGAAATATCGTCGATCAGCAAAAGCCGGAGGCCACCGAGCGGCTTTCCCTCATACCGGTATGCGCCGATCACGTTTCCCCGCCGCTCCCGCAGGGGGAGCGTGTGCTGTGCTTTGATTTCGGCACATTTTATGAGCCCGGCAAGAAGCGGGAGATGAAGCTGCCGCGCCGCCTCTTCCGCCACCAGCCGGGCTTGGTCGTACCCGCGTTCCCGCAGGCCCCTTTTGGAGAGAGGCACGAACAAGACGCCGTCAAAGCAGACCCCTTCGTATTCCCGGCGCACGGCCGAGGCGATTTCTTCCCCGAAACGGCGCGCCGATGAAGGACGGTTCCGGAATTTGAACTGCCAGATGCCGCGGCGCACGATGCCTTCGTAATAAAACGGCGCGGCAATGCGCGTGAACGGATGCTTTGCGCCCCGGCAGCGGCAGTCTTTTTTCTGCCACCCGCAGGAGGGGCAGACGGGAGGCAGAATGCGGGGAAGCGCTGCTTCGCACGCATCGCAGCAGGTTTTTCCCGGCGGCTGCACGCGCCCGCAGAAGGCGCACCGTGTGGGAAAGAAGGCCGCCGTAAGGCGTTCCGGAAGCTTCATTCGGAAACCTCTCCCTTCAGCAGGCCGGAAAGGCAGGTGTATCGCTTGGTTCGGCGGTCGTTCGCCACCATATCGTAAACAGAGCCTTCCCGCCCTACGATAATCAGGCGCGTGCGCGCGCGGGTCACGGCGGTGTAGAGCAAGTTGCGGTAGCACAGCTGGGGCACGGGGTCGAAGATGGGAAGGACCACACATTCGTATTCGCTTCCCTGGCTTTTGTGGATGGTAATGGCATAGGCGGGTTCCAAATCCTTTGCGTCCTCCAGGGAATAATAAGCAAGCTTATCGTCGAACCGGATGGAAAGGGTGCCGCAGGGCACATTGATTTCCTCCAGCACGCCGAGGTCGCCGTTGAAAATGCCGCTGCCCGTTTCGGCGGAGGAATCCACCCAGCCGATGTCGTAATTGTTTTTGGACTGCATCACCTTATCGCCCGCGCGCAGGAGGTTTCCGTTTATCTGGATCTCCGCCCTGCGCCCGCCCGCCGGGTTGATGCGTTCCTGGATCGCGCGGTTGAGTGCCGCGGTGCCGAGCGCCGTTTTCCGGGAGGGGCAGAGGATCTGGATATCGGTCAGCGGGTCGTAGCCATAGCTGCGGGGCAGACGTTCGCAGTAAAGGTCGGAAACAGTCTGCGCCGCGTCGTAAGCGTTCCGGCGGGCGAGGAAGAAAAAGTCGTTGTCCCGTGTGCTCAAAACCGGGTTTTCCCCTGCGACGATACGGTGCGCGTTCTGCACGATGAGGCTCTTCATCGCCTGGCGGAACACGGTTTTCAGCTCCACCACCGGCACGCTGCCCGATTCGATGATATCGTGCAGCACACTGCCTGCGCCGATGCTCGGAAGCTGGTCGGAGTCCCCTACGAGGATGAGGCGGCAGTTGAGGGGGAGGGCTTCGAGCAGGGCGGAAAAAAGAAAAATATCCACCATGGAAAGCTCATCCACGATTACGGCGTCGCACTCGAGCGGCTTCTGGGCGTTGCGGAGGAAGGCGGGGGTGTGGTCGTCCGTCCACACGACCTCGAGCAGGCGGTGGAGGGTTTTTGCCTCCCGCCCGCACACCTCGGAAATGCGCTTTGCCGCCCGGCCCGTGGGCGCGGCCAGCAGGATCTTCTGCTCCTTTTGTTCCAGAAGCTGGATGATAGCGCTGAGCGTGGTGGTTTTGCCTGTGCCGGGGCCGCCGGTGAGAACCAGCAGCCCGCCGTTCACCGCATGGCGGATGGCCTGCCGTTGGAGCTCATGATATTCGATGTCCTCCTGCCGCTCGATATCCTCGATTTTTTCGCGGAGGTAAGGGTCGGGGTCGGGCGCGAAGGCCGTCATCACACGAAGGCGGTCGGCAGCGAACCGTTCCGCCCGATATGCGTGAGGCAGAAACAGGAAGGGCCTCCCTTCCCGGGCGAGCTGTACGAGGCCGTGCTCTTCGAGGAGCCCGTCCGCCGCACGGTCGAAATCGTCTTCGGAGCATTCGAGAAGCCGCCGTGCGGCCTCCGCCACCTTTTCACGCGGCAGGCAGGTGTGCCCGAGCAGAAGATTGTGGCGCAGAATGTGGCGGATGCCCTCTTTGTACCGGCAGAGGGGGTCGAGCGAGGGAGTGATGAGGGGGGCGAGCTCGTCCACCCGGTCAAAGCCGAAGCCGAGCGAATCGAGGCAGAGGCAATAGGGATTCGCACGGATTTTATCCACCGCGCCGGAGCCGAGGGTTTTGAAAATGCGCAGCGACTCCGCCGGGGAAATACCGAACTGGGAAAGGGATAAGAGCACTTCTCGGGAACCGAACTGCTGCCGGAAGCTTTCGGAGATGCTCTGCGCCTTCGAGGGGGAAATCCCGCGGATGCGCGTGAGGCGCTCCGGCTCCTTTTCAATTACGGCGAGCGCTTCGTCGCCGAACTCCTCCACGATCCGCAGCGCGGTGGCGGGGCCCACCCCCTTCACCGAGCGGGAGGACAGATAACGCAAAATAGCCTCCGCCGAGGACGGAAGCGATTTTTCATACTGCGACACGGCAAACTGCCGCCCGAACGATTTATGGAAATCCCATCGGCCAAGGAGGCGGAGGGAATCTCCCGGCGCGGTGTAGGGCATGATGCCCACCGCCGTAACGAGTTCGCCGGAAGCGTTCAGGTCGAGCACGGTGAAGCCGTTTTCCGGGTTGCTGAAGGTAACCGATTCCACCGTTCCGCTCAGTTCGGTCTGTTCATATTCCACGGGGCGATACATCCTTTGCTGCAACCGGGCGCAGACGGAACCCGAAGGCCCGCCTGCGCCGGCACGTCAGTTTACATTTACAGGGGAAAGGGAAACAATGAAAAATTATGATACCTTATAAGTATAATACACGGCCCGCTCTTTTTCAATGAGACGTACGTTATGTTTTCCCTTGCTTTTCGCCGGTTTTTCTCCGGAACAGAATCGTTTCCAGCTCATCCGGGCGGCAGACGATCAGATCCTCGTGTTCGCGCATCACGCAGGAGCAGATATCCCTTGCCTCATCCGAAAGCCCGTAGTCCACGGCGATCACGCCGGCAATACGGTTGTGTCCGAGAAATCCGGCTTCCGATTCAGCGGAACGGAGCGTCAGCTCGATATCATCGGCCGGGCCGTCGAGCGGTATCAGAAGATACATCGCTTTCTGCGGGTCTGATTTGAGAAAGGCAAGGTTCACGAGGCGAATCAGATAACAGAATCCCAAAAAGATCAGGACCAGGGAAAATATCGCCGCAATGATCTCCAGCATAGAACCTCCATTCAGCTTTACCTGCGGCAAAAGCATCCCATCGTGGGGAGGATTTTTGCGGGCCGCAGCGAAGGCAATTTTTGAGCCGCGGCCCATTACCATACTATGGTGCAGGGGGGGAAAGGTTCCGCTTTTTCACGGGTGTACTTGAGGGCCGGGTATGCTATAATAGCTGTGAATACAGCAGGGAAAAGAAGGGAAGCTTTGATGATACGCGCACTCGTTTTTGATATGGACGGCCTCATGTTCGATACCGAACGGCTGGGCCTGAAGGCATGGGAATACGGCGGCCGGCAGCTTCATGTGGATATTGGCGAGCATGTGGTGAGGCAGATGCTCGGGATGAACCAGGAGGGCCTCCGGCAGTTTTTAAAGGGCCGTTTCGGCGAGCAGTTTGATTTCGACCGGTGCTTCCGGCACTGGGGAGAATACATGAGGAAAACGATCGAGGAGCAGGGGGTCCCTCTCAAAAGGGGGCTGGTCCCGTTGCTCGGATACCTCAAGGCAAACGGATACCGCGCCGCCATGGCGACCTCCTCCAACCGTCCGATGGTGCTTTGGTATCTGGAAAAGGCAGGCGTCGGCGGGTATTTTGACGAAATCATCACAGGCGATTCCATCCGCCATGGCAAGCCCGCGCCGGATATTTACCAAAAGGCCGCGGAGGCGCTTTTGCTCGCGCCGGAGGAATGCATGGCGCTGGAGGATTCGCTCGGCGGCATCTGCTCGGCGTACAGCGCGGGGATGAAGCCGGTGATGGTGCCCGACCTCGTTTTGCCCACGGCCGAGATCGAGCCGCTTTTATACGCCCTGGTGGATTCACTCGACGAGGTAATTCCCCTTTTGGAGGCTGATAAGCATGATTATGCGTGATTTCCGGAACGATGAGCAGGGAAAATATGAGCTCCTGGACGCTGTCGCCTTCGGCATGACTCTGGAAACAGAGGGAAGCCGGGAGAGCCCCTTCTTCTATGCCGACCATTACGGAGCGTTTGAGGACAACGGCGAAACGCTCATGAGCCAGCTTGCGGTGTATCATTTTGAAAGCCGCTTCGCGGGGCAGTGGGTGCCGTCGAACGGCGTGGGGGATGTGGCCACCTTTCCGCAGTACCGCGGGCGGGGCTATTCCCGCGAGCTGTTTCACCACGCGCTTCGGCGGATGAAGGAACAGGGCGAGGTATTCAGCTACCTTTATCCCTTCCACAACGGCTTTTACCGCCGCTTCGGCTATGAGCTGGTGCACGAGCCGCTGGAGCTGGAAACAAACTTCCTCGCACTCCGGGAAATTCCCGCATGGCCCCGTTTTCGCCTGCTTTTGGAAGAGGAAGGAGCCTTGCCCCTCCGGGAGATTTACGATGCGTTTGCCAAGGGCCGCTTCGGCGCGCTCAACCGGAACAGGGCCGCATGCCCCTCCGGGGCTGTTCCCATGCCGGAGGGCACGCTCTGGAAGCGCCGCCTTTCCTTCTGCCCGAAGCGGGAGAAACAGTATGTGTATCTCATCGAGGGGGAGCGGGGGCCGGAGGCATATCTCGCCTGCCGGATGGAGGAAGATGCCCTCGTGGTGTTCGAGCTTTGCTTTTGCAGCCCGGAAGCGCTGCTCCACGCACTCGGCGCGGTCCGCCTGCTGGAGAATCCCGCCCACCGCCTCCGCTTTACGGGGCTCCCGCAGGATACGCCCCTCACCTGGATTTTAAATGAATACACCCTCGTGAACAAAACCATCCGCCGCGGGGCGATGGCGCGCGTGGTCGATGTGCCGCGCGCCCTTTCCCTCGCCCGGTACGCAGGGAGCGGCGAGTTCGTTCTGGCGGTGGAGGATTTTCTTCCCTGGAACGAGGGGACGTATCATGTGGTTTATGAAAACGGGAGGGGGCGGGTGCATAAGCTTCCGTCTGCGTCCCGCTCCGATATCCGCCTGCCGGTATCGCTGCTCGCCCGCTTTTTGTTCGGCACGGCGGAAGCGTCCGCCGAAGCGCTCCGGTGCTGCCCGGGCGTTTCCTTCGGCAGGCAGCCGGAACGCTTTTTTGCGGCCTTCGGTCGGCAGAGCGTTTGGCTAAACGATGCATTTTAACGGCGTAACGAGGAAAGAGAGGAATAAAAATATGGGCAACGAACCGGTCTGCCTCATGATCCGGTATGGAGAGGAACGCGAGGTGTTGAGAGCCTGCACGGCCCTGCTTGCGCGCCGCAAGGCGGAGCCGCTTTTGCCGGCGGAATGCGGTCCTGCCGGGAAAGAGGCGTCTTCTCCCGCTTTTCTCCTTTGCTGCACAGGAGAAGGGCTTTACACTATCTACGCCAATTTTTTCACCCGGGAAAATTTAGTGGAAGCCGCCCGCGCCCTCGGCCGCCTGCTCGAGGCAGATCTGTTCCTTGTTACAGACGGCCGCGCAAGCGCCTTTGGAGCATCGGGCGAGCCGAGCCCCGCGCTCGTTCCCCCGGCCCGCTCTTTTAACGAAGCGGCGGCGAAAAGGGAACAGTGCCGAACCATTGTGATCCGGTAGTGTGAAAATGCCCGGGGGGTAAGCCGGCGTGATGCGGCCTACCTGTTGAAAGTGAAAAGGAGGGCTCCGGATGCAGGGGCAGGAAAACAGCCGTAAGAGCGCCGGAGGCCTCACCGCCACAGCGCTCAAATGGGCGGCGCTCGCCGCCATGACGCTCGACCACGCCGCGTGGATGTTTCTGCCGGCAGAGGAGTATCCGGCGGCGTCCTTTTTCCTGCATCTGATCGGTAGGGCGGCCTTCCCTGTTTTTGCGTTTCTTGCGGCGCAAGGGGCGAAGCATACCTCCTGCCTGCTGCGGTATGCCGGCCGGCTGCTCCTATTCGGCCTCGTTTCCGTTGCCCCGGTCTATTTCGCGTTTGGAGACGGACTGCGCAATAACGTGCTGTTTACCCTGCTGCTCGGCGTGCTGGCCCTTTCCGCGGTGAAGCGGTGCCCGAACCGGCGCGCCGGAGTCTTCACAGCTGCCGTCCTCGTACTTGCGGGCTTTTGGTTCGATTGGGGCATGTTCGGCGTGCTTTCGGTCGTTTTATTCGGCCTGTGCCGGGAAAAGAGGCAGCTTCTTTTTCCCCTGGCGGTTTTGGCGGCGGGAAACTATTTCCTGCTTGGCGCGGGGCCGATATACAGCCTCTGCGCCCTCGGCGTGCTGCTGGCGCTTCCCCTTCTCCGGGCGTATGGAGGGGAAAAGGGCCGCGCGCCGAAGTTTGTTTTTTATGTGTATTACCCCAGTCACCTGTTTCTTCTGTGGCTGATTTCTGTTTATTTGCCGGCGGCAGGGAACGCTAGTTAGCAAAGGGGGCTTTTGCATGACAGAAACAATATTTTACGGCGGCGATATCATCACGATGGAGGATACCGCCTGTGAGGCGGTGCTGGTCCGCAGCGGGCGCATTGCCGCGGCGGGCAGCCTCATGGACGCGGAAGCGCTGGCACCCAAAGCGGAGCGCATCGATCTGCAGGGGAAAACACTCCTGCCCTCGTTTCTCGACCCACACAGCCATATCCTTTCGTTTGCGAGCTCGCTCGGCTTCGTTTCCCTCGCGGATGCCCGGAGCTTCGATGAGATCGCCGCAGCCGTCCGCCGGTTTTGTGAAGCATCTCATAAAAAGCCGGGCCAATGGGTCGTCGGCTTCGGCTACGATCACAATTCCTTGCGGGAGAAAATCCATCCCACGCGCGAATTGCTCGACCGCGCCGCGCCGGAGAATCCGGTGCTCATCGCCAATGCGTCGGGCCATATGGGCGCCGCCAACACAGCGGCCCTGCATGAGCTCGGCATCACACGCGATACCCCCGACCCGGAGGGCGGCCGCATCGGAAGGGACGGGCAGGGCAAACCCACCGGCTACCTCGAGGAAAACGCGTTTATTTCCATGACCTCCCGGGTGCCCGAGCCGGACCTCGGCCAGCTGGCGGAGCAGTTCGAACGCGCACAGGATATTTACCTTTCCTACGGCATCACCACCGCGCAGGAGGGGCGGGTGCAGCCCGGGCAGATGAAAATGCTCGATTGGCTTGCGGAAAACGGCAGGCTGAAGCTAGACGTCGTCTGCTATGTGGATGAAAACGAACACGCCGGCCTTTTTGAGGAATACGGAAAATACGCCGTGAACTACAGGGACCGGCTGAAGCTCGGAGGCTATAAGATATTGCTGGACGGCTCCCCCCAGGGCAAAACCGCCTGGATGACCGAGCCCTATGAAGGGGAGAGGGAATACCGCGGTTATCCCGTCCATCCGGATGAGCGGGTGCGCGGGCTCGTTCAAAAGGCGGTGGAGGAAAAGCGCCAGCTGCTGGCGCACTGCAACGGAAACGCAGCCGCCGCACAGTATATCGCCGCCTGTGAAGCGTATGGTGACGATAAAGCGGTGCAGGCCGTCCGCCCGGTGATGATCCACGCGCAGACCGTGCGCCCGGACCAGCTGGAACGCATGAAGCCCCTCGGCATGATCCCCTCCTTTTTTGCGGCGCATCTTTACCACTGGGGCGATACGCACCGGAAAAACCTCGGCGCTCGCGCCGAAGGCATCAGCCCGCTTCGGAGCGCCGCATCCTGCGGCATCCCCTTTACGCTCCACCAGGATACGCCGGTGCTCCCGCCCGATATGCTGCAAACCGTGTGGTGCGCCGTAAACCGCCGAACGAAGGAGGGGGTCCTCCTCGGCGGAGGCGAACGGGTGAGCGCTGAAGAAGCCCTCCGGGGCGTTACGGCAAACGCCGCCTACCAGTATTTCGAAGAGAAGGAGAAAGGGACGATTAGAGAGGGCAAAAAAGCCAACCTCGTCCTTCTCGACCGCAATCCGCTGAAGGTCCCTCCGGAAGAGATAAAGGAGATTGCCGTGCTCGCCACGATACGCGAGGGAGAAGTGCTTTACCACAGAAGTAAATAAT
>CAUBKG010000070.1 GCA_958436475.1 uncultured Clostridia bacterium | reverse complement strand
CGGGCCGCGGAAATTTTCCGCGGCCCGTTTTGAGCGTATTGTTTCGTTAGATTTTTTCAATGATTTTCTTGGCGCATTCGCGGCAGATGTTGCGGCCGTTGTAGTTGATAACGTCGGTTACTTCATTGCAAAAAATGCAAGCCGGTTCGTACTTCTTCAAAACGATGGTGTTGCCTTCCACAAAAATTTCGAGAACGTCTTCATCGTCCTTAATGTCGAATACCCGGCGGAGCTCCTTCGGGATGACAATTCGCCCTAAACTGTCAATTTTACGAACAATACCAGTTGCCTTCATGGTTTTTTTTACTTCCTTTCTCTTTATACTGCGAAGGTTTTCCCTATCCTTCAACTATATTCTAGATGTTTTTTCCATTAATGTCAACCGAAATGCTGAATTTTTTTATATTCGATAATTTAACCGCTATTTATGGAGTTTTTGCGCCTGTATATTGTGCAGATTTACTGAATATATATCAGTAAATAGATAAGAACACTTCGGCTGTATCGCGAGGGAGAAGAAAATGCTGAATTATATCTGGGCGGGACTCATGCTGGTTTCCATTGTCTTCGGGATATGCACGGGAAGGATTTCACAGGTATCGGACGCCGTATTCAACGGGGCGGGGAATGCGGTGGAGCTGTTTTTGACGCTGCTTGGCGTTATCACTCTGTGGAGCGGACTAATGAAAATTGCGGAAAAATCGGGGCTCACCGGGTATTTTGCCAAGGTTCTTTCGCCCCTGCTGCGCCTGCTCTTCCCGGGGCTGGACCCCAAGGGCCCCGCCGCGCATGCGATTTCCATGAATGTTTCGGCAAATCTTTTAGGGCTCGGCAATGCCGCCACGCCGCTCGGGCTCATGGCAATGAAGGAGCTGGATAAAATGAACCCGCAGAAAGGCGTGGCTTCGCGGCATATGGCTACCTTTGTCGTGCTCAATACCGCCTCGCTCCAGCTCATTCCCACCACGCTCGCCGCCCTGCGCATGAAGCACGGCTCTGCGAACCCCATGGAGATCATGCCGGCGGTGTGGATGGCTTCCATCGTATCGCTCATAGCGGGCATGATCGTGTGCCGGCTGCTGGAGAAAAGGGCTTACCGGAATGGATAAGATCGGATCGTATATCATTCCCGTCATGATTGCCGGGATCGTGATTTTTGGGCTTGTCAAAGGCGTGGGGCTGTTTGATTCGTTCCTGTCCGGCGCGAAGGAGGGAGTCAAAACGTCCTTTTCCATTCTGCCGTCTCTGATCGGGCTTTTGGCGGCGGTAGAGATGTTCAAGGCCTCGGGCGCACTCGATATGCTGGCCTATGCGCTGAAGCCCGCCGCGGAGCTCCTGGGGCTCCCGTGCGAGGTCATGCCGCTGGCGCTCATGCGACCGGTATCGGGCAGCGGGGGAATCGTTTTGCTCGAAAACCTGTTCCAGAATTACGGGCCGGACAGCTTCGCAGGTCGCGTCGGTTCCGTTCTCGCGGGCGCGACCGAGACCACCTTTTATACCATCGCCGTGTATTACGGCGCGGTTGCCATCCGCGATACGCGCCACACCATTCCCTCTGCGCTGGCGGCGGACTTTGTGGGGATTGTGTGCAGCGCTGTTGCCGTGCGGCTGTTTTTGTAATCTTTTTGTTGCTTTTGGAAGGGCAGAACGGTAAAATAAAGAAAAACGAAAAGAAGGGAAATGTGATATGGCAGGTAAAAAAAGTATGAGGAAAGTGCTTATCGTCTTTCTTGTGCTTTTGGCGTTGCTGGCGGTGGCGGTGGCAAACCTATACTGGCAGGGCCTCATACCGCACCGCGCTTACACAGAGAAGGATTTTCATATTGAGCGGGTTGTAAGCTCATATGATTTTAACAGAAACGAGGTAGATGATTACACCGATATCCTGCTCGGCGCGCGGGAGGATGCGGGAAACTTCCCTTATGATAACAGCACCACGAGCGATAAGGGAGACTATTCCTCAGACAATGAGGATATCTGCTCAGGTCTTATCTGGCGCGCTTTTTTGAAGGCGGGCTACAATCTCAAGGGTATGGTGAATGAGGATATTAAAGTGAACACAGACAAATACCCGGCGATAGAGGGAATCCGCAATCGGGAGATGGATTTCCGCCAGGTAAAAAACCTTAAGGTGTTTTTTGACCGATATGCATTAAACCTCACGACCGACCCATATGAAATCGCCGAATGGCAGCCGGGGGATATTGTGATTTTCGGCACGGATCATATTGGTATTATTTCTGATAAGCGCAACAGCCGGGGAATCCCATTCCTCATTCATACCTGCAGTTATCCCAGTGTGGAAGGAGACCTGCTCATCCAGCTGCACCAATCTCATCCTATTTCGGGGCACTACCGTTTTCAGGGAGATGCAGCCTACAGGGGGATTTTCTGGAGGGTGAATTTACGTTGACAAACAGCCGCGGTATGAATTTTCATACCGCGGCTGTTTTGCATCAGGAAGCGATTTTCCACAATTTCCTGTTGTGCGGCTGTTTTTGTAACCTTTTTGTAAGTTGTTTTTTGGGAGGAGTGCCGTTACACTAAAAGAAAAAGGAAAAGAAGGGAAAAAGGACGTGACGGATAAAAAAAGAAGGAAAAAAAGGTGGATTCTTTTTGGCTTGCTTCTGATACTCCTGGCGGCGGCCGCCGCAGCGGTTCTTTCGTGGTTTCATATCCTGCCGCAGCGCGCTTATACGGAGGAGGATTTCGGCATTGAGCGGGTGCTGAGCGCATATGACTATAATAAAAACGGGGTGGACGATTATACCGATATCCTGCTCGGCGCACGGCAGGATGCGGAAAACCACCCCGCCTACCGCAGCGCGTATTATGCGGGCGGCTACCCGCCGGAGGACGAAGGCGTCTGCACGGACCTCGTATGGCGGGCCTTCCAGAATGCCGGGTATTCTCTCAAAGACATGGTGGATGCGGACATTCGGGAAAATACAAAGCAGTATCCACGGGTGGAGGGCAAGCCCGACCCGAACATCGATTTCCGCCGGGTGAAAAACCTCAAGGTGTTTTTTGACCGCTACGCCTTGAACCTCACGACCGACCCATATGAAATCGCCGAATGGCAGCCGGGGGATATCGTGATTTTCGGCACGGACCATATCGGCATTATTTCCGATAAACGCAACGCCCAGGGAATCCCCTTTCTCATCCATAACGGCGGCCAGCCGGAGCGGGAGGAGGATGCGCTGCTCCAGCAGCATTTTTTTCATCCCATTTCCGGGCACTACCGCTTTCAGGGCGACGCGGCCTACAAAGAGATTTTCAGGGTAGTAAAAAAAGATTAAAACACAGAAAGCCCCCGGTATGAAGCGGCCTTTTGGCTTTCATACCGGGGGCTTTTGCATTGCTTTACCGCTTTTATACGATCAGGGACCGGCCGGTCATCTCCTCCGGCTGCTCCATGCCGAGGAGCTTCAGCATGGTGGGGGCGATATCGCACAGGCGGCCGCCCTCGCGGAGCTGGCATTCCTTCCCGATCACGGAGAAGGGAACGGGGAAGGTGGTATGCGCGGTGAAGGGGGAGCCGTCCGGCTCATACATTTTGTCCGCATTGCCGTGGTCGGCGGTGAGGAGCATCACGCCGCCCATTTTCAGCACGGCGTCGCTCACGCGCCCAACGCAGGTATCCACGGTTTCCACCGCCTTGACCGCTGCTTCGAACACGCCGGTGTGGCCTACCATATCGCAGTTGGCAAAATTGAGGATAACCACATCGTATTCACCGCTTTCAATACGCTCCACCACCGCGTCGCACACGGGAATGGCGCTCATTTCGGGCTGGAGGTCGTAGGTTGCGACCTTGGGGGAGGGGATGAGCACGCGGTCCTCGCCCGGGAACACGGTTTCCACGCCGCCGTTGAAGAAGAAGGTGACGTGCGCGTATTTTTCGGTTTCTGCAATACGAAGCTGTGTTTTTCCGGCTCTGGAGATATATTCGCCGAAAATATTGTGGAGCGACTGGGGCGGGAACGCCACCGTCACATTGGGCATGCTTTTGTCATACTGGGTCATGCAGACGAACCGGAGAGGGAAGAAGCCGTTTTTGCGTTCAAAGGAATCAAAGTCCGGGTCTGCCAGCGTGCGGGTGATTTCACGTGCGCGGTCGGGGCGGAAGTTGAAGAAGATCACGCTGTCGCCCGCCTTGATGCCGGCGTCCTTTGCGCACACGGTCGGTACGATGAATTCATCGGTCACGCCGTCTTCATAAGACTTCTTTACCGCGGCCACCGGGTCGGGGTTCTGGATGCCCTCACCGTACACCAGTGCGGCATAGGCTTTCTCCACGCGCTCCCAGCGGTTGTCGCGGTCCATGGCGTAATAGCGGCCGATCACTGTGGCGATCTGCCCCACGCCCGTTTCCCGGAGCTTCTGCTCGCACTCGGCGAGGAAGTCCGCGCCGGAGGTGGGGGGAACGTCGCGCCCGTCCATCAGGGCGTGAATAAACACCTTGGAAACGCCCAGCTGCTTGGCCATTTCCAGAAGGCCGTAAAGATGCGAATTATGGCTGTGCACGCCGCCGTTCGAAAGAAGTCCCATCAGGTGGAGGGCCGTGCCCTTTTCCCTGCAGGCGAGCATAGCGGCTTTCAGCGCCTCGTTTTCAAAGAAATCGCCGTCCGCAATGGATTTCGTAATGCGGGTGAGCTCCTGGTACACCACGCGGCCCGCGCCGATGTTGGTGTGGCCCACCTCGGAGTTGCCCATCTGGCCGTCCGGAAGGCCCACGTCCATGCCCGAAGCGCCGATGTGGGTGGTGGGGCAGGAGGAGAAGATATGGTCCAGCCGCGGTGTGCGGGCCTCTTTTACCGCGTTGCCGTAATCCGACGGATTCAGGCCGAACCCATCCATAATGCACAGAACGAGAGGTTTTTTCATATGGCTTTCGCTCCAATCTTAAAATTCAAAAATCCCCGCCCCGTTCGGGCGGGGATTTCCGTAATATGAAATCTGCTTCGATTATTTGCCGGCCGCAGCAACGATCTTGGCGAAGTCCGGAGCCTTGAGGGAGGCGCCGCCGATGAGGCCGCCGTCCACATTCACCTTGGAAAGCAGCTCGTCCGCATTCCCGGCGTTCATGGAGCCGCCATACTGGATGGTAACGCCTTCCGCGGCGTCCTTCCCGTAGAGGGAGGCAATGGCCTCGCGGATGACCGCGCACACTTCCTCCGCTTGGTCGGCGGTGGCGGTGCGGCCGGTGCCGATGGCCCAAACCGGCTCGTATGCGATGATTACGCGGCTGAGCTCTTCCTTGGAAACGCCGCCGAGCGCAATCTTGGTCTGCAGGGCAACCAGCTCCGCGGTGATGCCCTGTTCGCGCTGCTCGAGGTATTCGCCTACGCAGATAATGGCGGTGAGGCCGTTATCCAGGGCGGCGCGTGCGCGCTTGTTGACGGTAACGTCGGTCTCGCCGAAGTAGGTACGGCGCTCGCTGTGGCCGATAATTACATATTCCACCCCCATCTCGCGGAGCATAGGAGCGGAAATTTCGCCCGTGAAGGCGCCGGCGCTTTCAAAATGGCAGTTCTGCGCGCCGATTTTGATGTTGGAGCCTTTAGCGGCTTCGAGGGCGTTTTGGAGATCCACAAAAGGAACGCAGAGCACCACATCACACTTGGCGTCCGCCACGAGGGGCTTCATCTCATGGATGAGAGCGGTGGTTTCACTCGGGGTTTTGTTCATTTTCCAGTTGCCGGCGATCACGGCCGGGCGTACAGCCTTATTCATTTCAATTATCCTCTCAGTTTCATCATAAATTATGCGGCGTCGGGAAAGACGCCGCATGAAAAGCAATCGGTTTTTTATTTATCGGCAAGTGCCGCAATGCCGGGGAGCTCGAGGCCTTCGAGGAACTCGAGGGAAGCGCCGCCGCCGGTGGAGATGTGGGTCATCTTATCGGCAAAGCCGAGCTGCTCGACCGCTGCCGCAGAATCGCCGCCGCCGATGATGGAGATAGCGCCCGAATCGGCAACCGCCGTGGCCACCGCGATGGTGCCTTCGGCAAACTGCTTGAATTCGAACACGCCCATCGGGCCATTCCAAACCACTGTGCCGGCGCTCTTGATGGCATCTGCAAACAGCTCGCGGGTTTTCGGACCGATATCCATGCCCATCCAGCCGTCGGGGATCTCATCGGAGTTCACGAGTTGAGACTGGCAGTTGGCATCGAACTTGTCTCCCGCGATGTTATCGACCGGGATGAGGAACTGGACGCCCTTTTCCTCGGCCTGCTTCATCAGGTCTTTTGCAAGGTCGATCTTGTCTTCCTCGCAGAGGCTCGCGCCGATGCTGTGACCGAGGGCCTTCATGAAGGTATAGGCCATGCCGCCGCCGATGATGATGGTATCGCACTTGTTCAGGAGGTTCGTGATGACGCCGATTTTATCGGACACCTTGGCGCCGCCGAGGATAGCGACGAAGGGGCGCTTCGGATCGTTGAGCGCGCCGCCCATCACAGCGATTTCCTTCTGGATGAGGTAGCCGCACACGGCCGGGAGATAATCGGCAACGCCGGTGGTGGAGGCGTGCGCGCGGTGCGCGGTACCGAACGCATCGTTCACGAAGAGATCCGCCATTTCGCTGAGCGCTTTCGCAAAAGCGGGGTCGTTTTTGGTTTCCTCCTTATGGAAGCGGACGTTCTCCAGCAGGACCGCCTCGCCCTCCTTCACTTCGGAGGCGAGCTTTTTAGCGCTTTCGCCGATTACATCGGAAGCCATCTTTACCTCTTTGCCGAGCAGCTCGGAGAGGCGGGCGGCCACCGGGGCGAGGGAGAATTTCATGTTGAATTCGCCCTTCGGACGGCCCATGTGGGAGCAAAGGATGACCTTTGCGTTATGGTCGAGCAGGTACCGGATGGTGGGGAGGGATTCGCGGATGCGCTTGTCGTCCGTGATTTTGCCGTCCGCGGTCGGAACGTTGAAATCGCAGCGGACGAGCACTCTTTTTCCGGATACGTCAATGTCTTCAATGGTCTTTTTGTTCAAGGCTGTCATAAAACACTAGCACCCTTTCGTAATGGATTTCCTTATGAATTGTTAAATAAAATACAATCTTTAAATATTGTAAAATATAAAAGCATTTTTTTCAAGCAAAACTTAAAGCCGCCCGGGCGATTCATCAAAACGCGCAAAAAAGGGAATCGTGCTGCGCCGGCCTTTGTGGAGTGCGGCAAAAGAAAAGGGAAAATCAGCCGAGAGGGCGGTAATCTTCCCAGTTGAATTTCGTTAAGGAGCCCTCGTTCTGCAGGGCGGGGAAATCCCACTGGCGGAGCACTTCATAAACCGCCACGGCCACCGTGTTCGAAAGATTGAGGCTCCGCAGGCCCTGCATCATGGGCAGGCGCACGCACGAATCGGGGTTCCGCAACAGAAGCTCCTCCGGCAGGCCGGTGGTTTCCGCCCCGAAGAGGAGAAAGCAGCCGTCCGGATACGAAACGTCCGAATACACGTGGCGGGCCTTGGTGGAAAAATAAAAGAAGGGGCCCTGCGGGTTCCTTTGGAGGAAATCATCGAGGTCTTTATAATAGGTGATATCGAGGTGCTCCCAGTAATCGAGCCCGGCGCGCTTCAGCTTCCGGTCGTCTGCCTTAAAGCCCATGGGCCCCACGAGATGCAGGCGGGCGCCGGTCGCGGCGCAGGTGCGCGCCACGTTCCCCGTATTTTGTGGGATCTGTGGGCAGACCATAACGATATTGATGGTGCTCATACTCTATTCTTCTCCGTCCATATGGATTTTATAACCATTTTATGCGCCCTTTGGGCGGGGCCTGCCGCAATAGGGGCAGAACCGGCTCGAAATAAACGCCCTCAGCCGGGGTGCCGCCGTTTTGCATGGTTTCCCGGAGGGCTTCTTCCACAAAGCGGGAAGCGAGCGCTACCGCGTGTTCGGGGGATTCCCCCGCCGTGCACGCCCCCACGAGGACGGATGCAAATACATCCCCCGTGCCGGGGTAGCGGATGGGGAGATATTCGCAGCGGGCGGCGAAGGCGCGCCCCGCCTCCTTGCTGTAGCCGACGTTATAGAGCCCCGTTTCAGCCTCCACTCCCGTGAGGATGGAAAGGGAGGGGCCGAGCGCGCAGAGCCCGCGGGTAAGCTCCGCCGCGCGGGAGAGGGATACCTGCCGTTCGTAGGGGATGCCGAGCAGGAGGCAGGCCTCCGTCAGGTTCGGGGTGATGATGCCGGCCCTTCGCACGAGCCGCCGCATCCCGGCGATGAGAGAGGGCGTGATGGTGGCGTAAGCCGCGCCGTCGTCCCCCAGCACGGGATCGACCACGGCGAGCGCCTGCGGGTAGGCCGAAAGATAACGCT
This sequence comes from uncultured Clostridia bacterium, assembly GCA_958436475.1. GTDB lineage: Bacteria > Bacillota > Clostridia > Oscillospirales > Acutalibacteraceae > CAUBKG01. The sequence goes on along the minus strand of CAUBKG010000070.1, from coordinate 395 downwards.
CCACTTCGCCCACCTGTTCCGTTCCAGCGAGGAAGCCGCTGTAAATGCATTCTACCTCCACAGGGATTCCCTGCCAGTGCATGAGGCATTCCGGCACGAAATCGCCCGTCTCCCGCATAACGAAGCCGGGAAAGCCCGTGTGGGCGGAAAGCACCGCGGTGGGCACGGGCAGCACCTGATGGCCCATGGCGGAAAGGATGGGGATGGCGGCGGTAAGGGAACAGCGCCCGAAGGCGGAAAGATCGTGGATGGCGGCAATGCGTTTCGGCCGGCTCATAGCAGTCTCCGTTTCAAAAGCAAAAATTGGATTGATAAAATATCTACCCTTGTACACCGAGGGTAAAAAATAGCCGCGAATAGGCGACCGTTTTCCGGCAGAATGGAACAGCGGCTAT
>CAUBKG010000069.1 GCA_958436475.1 uncultured Clostridia bacterium | reverse complement strand
GGCAGAGCATGGCGGATTTTCTTTATCACGCCGGTAAGCCACGCGCGGTCTCCCCGGCGGTTCATGGCCTGCAGGACCGTGCCGCTGCAGTGCTGGAGCGGCAGATCGAGATAAGGCAGCACCTTCGGCTGCTCACGCATCACGGAAAGAAGCTCATCCGTTATCCGGTCCGGATAACAGTACAAAAGGCGGATCCACAGAAGCCCTTCGAGCGCACAGAGCCGCCGGAGCAGCTCCGGCAGCATCTGCCGGCCGTACAGATCCTCCCCGTAACGGGTGGTATCCTGCGCCACCAGGACGAGCTCCTTCACGCCGCCCCGAACCAGCTCCTCCGCTTCAGCCAGCACATCTTCCAGAGTGCGGCTGCGGAACCGGCCGCGGATGGAGGGAATGGCGCAGTAGGTGCAGCAGTTATCGCATCCTTCGGCTATTTTCAGGTATGTCCAATACTTTGGAGTGGAAAGCATTCGCCCGCCGCCGAGCGGAAGCAGGCATTTATCCCCATAGGTGTTTTCGGCTTTTGCCGTTAATACCCCGCGGATGATCTCCGCAATTTTTCCATTGGAGCCGATTCCCACAACAACATCCACTTCCGGGATTTCCTTCGTGATTTCATCGCGGTAACGTTCGGCAAGGCAGCCGGTAACAACCAGCGCCTTCAGCTTTCCAAATTTCTTGTATTCTGCAATATCTAAAATATTTTCAATGGATTCCCGTTTTGCGTCTTCAATGAAGCCGCAGGTGTTCACGATGATGGCGTCCGCTTCGTCCGCCCGAGTGGTGATTTCCATCCCGGCGCCGGCGAGCGCCGCCAGCATAATTTCCGCATCCACCTGGTTCTTGGGGCATCCGAGCGATACCATGGCAATTTTACTGGGCAAGCGATCAATCCTCATTCCATTCTTCGGTATATTCCTGCATGGCGCGGCGGATATCTTCCCACTGGAAGCCCATCCGCTGGAGGGAAGCGATTGCCTTGCGGCTGTCTTCCCGGCCGGCAAGCTTTCCCGCATAGCGGGAAGCAAGCAGAGCCATGATTTTTTCTTCATCATTCCCGCAAAATTCCGCCACGGCGGCGGCAGCGCTCTCCCTGCCGATTCCCTTGCGGAGCAGCTCCTGCTCCACGCGGCGCGCGGAATAGGTCTTCCGGCGCGTCATGGATTCCGCATAGGCCTTTGCAAAGCTTTCGTCGTTTACGAGGCCCAGCTCCTCCATCCGGCGCACGGCATTTTCCGCGTCCTCTTCCCCGCAGGTGCGCAGGAGCTTATCGGAAAGCTCTTTTTTGGAATGGGCGCGGTACGAAAGCAGGTTCAGCGCCTTTTCCTTCGCCAGCCGGGCCTCGGTCAGCCGCTTCATTCGGGCAATATCTTCTTCCGTTACTTCCGAGCCGATGCGGATTCCTTCCTCCAGAAGGACTTCATCGCTGATCCAGGCGAGCGGGATATTATCGCCGAATACGGCGCTGCGCCCCTTTGTTTTGGCGATGACTGCCGTAACGACCATGATCAGTCGTCCACCGCGATGTCAATATTCACCTTGCTCGCGGCTTTTTTCTTCGGAGCGGGAGCGGCGGGCATATCATCCACCGGCTGAGGGGCAGGCGGGGTGGGACGTTTTATTTCATTCAGCTTCTTGATGTTCTCCCGAATCTGCACTTCGATTTCCTTTTGCAGCTCGGGATTGGAAAGGAGGAGTTTTTTCACATTGTCGCGCCCCTGGCCGAGGCGATCTTCTTTATAAGAGAACCACGCGCCGCTCTTTTTAATAATATCGAGCTTTACGGCGAGGTCGAGTATCTCCCCTTCCCGGGAAATACCGGTACCATACATAATATCAAACTCCGCCTCGCGAAACGGAGGTGCCACTTTATTTTTAACAACCTTGGCGCGGGTGCGCGAGCCGATCATTTCAGTGCCGTTTTTCAGCGTTTCGATCCGGCGTACATCGATGCGGACAGACGAATAGAATTTGAGCGCGCGGCCGCCCGTGGTGACCTCCGGATTGCCGTATACCACGCCGACCTTTTCGCGCAGCTGATTGATGAAAATAGCCACGCAGTTGGATTTGGAGATGGCTCCCGCCAGCTTGCGCAGCGCCTGGGACATCAGGCGGGCGTGCAGGCCCACGTGGCTGTCTCCCATATCGCCTTCGATCTCCGCGCGGGGCACGAGCGCCGCAACGGAGTCTACCACGATCACATCGATGGCATTGGAGCGGACCAGCGCCTCCGCAATTTCGAGTGCCTGCTCGCCGGTATCCGGCTGGGAAACGAGCAGAGAATCCACATCCACGCCGAGGTTCCGGGCATAAACGGGATCGAGAGCATGCTCGGCATCGATAAACGCGGCTTCTCCGCCCTCCTTCTGCGCTTCCGCGATAATCTGGAGGGCCACCGTGGTTTTACCGGAGGATTCCGGCCCGTAAATTTCGATGATTCGCCCGCGGGGCACGCCGCCGATGCCCAGCGCCATATCCAGCCCCAGGGAGCCGGTGGAAATAGCCTCCACGTTGAGAGAGGAATTGTTGCCGAGTTTCATAACGGCGCCTGCGCCGAACTGCTTTTCGATCTGCGATAACGCCGTTTCCAGCGCTTTCTTTTTATCTACCATGAGAAAATCCCCTTTTCTGTATGAAAAATGTCTATCGGCCATTCGTCATTATGATAAACGATTCGCCTGTTTTTTTCAATCCTGCTTTTATGCCGTTCCGGTAATCACTCGGTAAATATTGGACATATCCGGCAGCTTTTCGATGCCGTAAAGCCCCGCCTTGCGAAAGATGGCGGCAACATCGTTTTCCTGCCCCGCGCCGATCTCGACCGCAACCCTTCCGTTCCGGTTCAAGAGGGGAACCCAGAGGTCGGCAATGGCATGGTAAAACTTGAGTCCGTCTGCACCGCCGTCCAGCGCCATGCGGGGTTCGAATCCCACTTCCCGCTGCAGGGTGCGGATGCTTTTGGAAGGGATATAGGGAGGATTGGAAACGATCAGGTCGATGGGTTTCGTGATAAAGCTGTTGCTCCCCTGCAGCACGTCCCCCTTCACCGCGGTCACGTTCCTCGCACCGTGGATATCGATATTCTGGTTAAGGTACCAGAACGCCGCATCGGAAAGCTCAATGGAAATGATTTTCGCATCGGGCCGGATCTTCGCAATGCAGATCGCCACGCAGCCACTGCCCCCGCAAAGGTCCACCACGAAAGGCGAAACCTTTCCTTCCACGGCCTTCACGGCGGTTTCCACCAGAAGCTCCGTTTCCTGCCGGGGAATCAGCACCCCGTCTCCCACCTTGAAGGTATAGCCGCAGAGCTCCCATTCTTCGAGGATGTACTGAAGCGGGCGCCCCCCCGCCCGAAGCTCCACAGCCTCCAGAAGCCCCTGCAGCCGGTCTTCATCCACCGGCCTGCCGCCGTCCACCGCGAGGCGGACGCGGTCGGCGCCCAGGTATTTTTTGAGCAGGCAGAGCGCATCGAAATTATAGCTGGGCACACCCGCATCCGAAAGCCTTTGGCGCGCCTGGTTGTAAACTTCACGCAAGGTCATAGATTCACCGCCCTATTACCAAATATCGTCTTCTTCGTTCTCCGGGATGACTTCATTCATTGCGGCGATAGCCGTTTCGATCTGAGAATCGTCCGGCTCATATGTGGTGAGCCTCTGCACCCAGAGGCCGGGGGTCGAAATGATTTTTCCGATTTTGGAATCGCCGTGGCGGCCCACGAATTTAATCAGTTCATAGCCGATGGCGCACAGCACCGGAATCATCAAGATTTTAATGGTTACCCATAAGTATAGGTTGCGCGAAGTATCTGTAAACATGGTGAGCAGGAAGCCGAGGATGATGCCGATCAAAATCATCAGAAACATGAAACTCGTGCCGCAGCGCGGATGGAAACGTTTATATTTCTTCACGTTTTCCACGGTGAGCTCTTCCCCCGCTTCATAGCAGAAGATGGTTTTGTGCTCCGCGCCATGGTATTCGAACACGCGGTGAATCTCCTTCATCTGGGAAACCAGCTTCAGGTATGTTAAGAAAATGCCGATTTTAAGAATCCCTTCGAACAGGGCGCGGTAGTTTTCAATATCCTGCTGGAACAGGAGCTTGAACCAGTTGAAGAGCAGGGATGGCAGGAACATAAACAGGAAAATGGCAAGCGCCACACCGAGCACGGAGGCGATTCCCATCAGGATGCCCACCAGCTTTTCACCGAAAATCTGATCCATCTTCTTTTCAAATTTGGATTTCTCTTCTTCCTCCGCCTCTTCGCCGAGAGAAATATCGGCCGAGCGCATGAGGCATTTCATGCCGACCCGCATGGAATCGACGAGATTGATCACGCCCCGGATGAGTGGAAGACGCAAAAATTTGGATTTAGCGCCCCAGGTGCCGTATTTGACCTCTTCGATCACGATTTCCCCCTGCGGATCGCGCACGGCCATGCTGGTTTTGTACGGGCCGCGCATCATGACCCCTTCGATCAGGGCCTGGCCTCCAATGGACGTCATTTTAGGTTTGGACATAGTACAGCTCCTTTACTGCAAGCCGGCTTCCACGTAAACCGGAAGGGTGATGGTGACGATCGTTCCCTTGCCTTCCTCGCTGCGGATTTCCAGCGTGCCTTTATGCATTTTTATGATTTCATCCGCAACCGCCAGCCCAATGCCGGAACCGCGGACGGTTTTATCGATTTTATAAAATTTCTCCTTTACGCGCGGAAGTTCCTCCTGGGGAATGCCGCGTCCGGTATCGGAAATAAAAACGGAAACGGTTTTTTCTGTGCTTTCCGCAACGATAGTGACCACATCCCCCGCGGATGAATATTTGACGGCGTTATCGATGATATTCACAAACACCTGCCGGATGCGGTTGCGGTCGCCCAGCACGGGAGGCGTATCGGACGGTTCGGAATAAATGAGCTGCACGCCGTGCTTTTTGGCTTCTTCTTCATACACCAGCACCGCTTCGCTCAGCTCGGCAATGATATCGAATTTTTCCATAGAAACGGCGAGGCGGCCGTTCTGCACGCGGGAAAAATCCAGCAGATCCTCCACCAGACCCGAAAGGCGGCGGGTCTCTTTTATAATAATCCCCATTCCCTTTCGTGTAAACTCCTCATCGAGCGCCGTTTCGCTGTTGAGGGTTTCCGCCCAGCCGTTGATGGCGGTCAGGGGCGTGCGCAGCTCATGGGAGACCGAAGAAATAAAATCGTTTTTCGCGTTTTCAGCTTCTCCGAGCTTGCTCGCCATATAATTGATGGTATCGCACAGCTCCCCGATCTCATCGTCATCGTTGGGCTTTTCGATGCGGACTGAAAAATCCCCCAGCGCGATCTGCCGCGCCGTTGTTCCCACCTCGCGGATGGGCACGACGATCGACCGGATGAAATAGTTGCCGGTAAACGTGACGAACAGCAGGAGCGAAAGGCCGACCGCAATACTGATAAAAATGACGAAGGCAACCTGGCTGTCTACCCGTTCCAGCGAAACGGTAAAGCGCAGCGCGCCGATCGTCTCGCCGCTTGCAGACTTGCACAGTGCAGTAACCGCCATAATGCGCTCGCCGTTTTTTACGCTGCCCGTCCATTCCCCCATGCCCTTTGCGGAACGGAGGGCCGCATCGTAATCCGGCATGGGGGCAGCTTTGGAGGAAGCGGAAAAGCCGCTCGTGTTTACGATGATATGGCCGGAAGTATCGAACACGGATGCCTGCATTCTGTCTCGTTCGCTGAATTCCTCGGCAAAAACAATCGCCTGCTTTTCAAAGTCGGCATACTTATCGGTGGTAACGGTGCGGGAAAAGGAGCCGGTGGCGCTCGAAAGCGAGGCATAGAGGCTCCGTTTCACGGTGTCGTAATAATACAGCTGAACCAGAACCGCGGCGATAATTTCCAGAAGGAGGATAATGGCCGCCACTACGCACAGCACATTGATAACCCAGCGTTTTGTAAGGCCCTTGATGGGAAAGAACGATTTCAGCTTCATTCCGTCCTCCTTACTCTATGTTCCACTTATACCCCTGCCCCCACACGGTTATGATATACTGCGGGGCGGAGGGCTGGTCTTCGATCTTCATGCGGAGGCGGCGGATGTTCACATCCACGATCTTTTCTTCCCCAAAATAGGCTTCGCCCCAGACGACGGCTAGGATATCCGTCCGGTCCACGATCTTCCCCGGATGATCGAAGAAGTATTCCACGATCTGGTATTCCACCTGCGTCAGCTCAATATTTTTTCCCTCTTTTGTGAGCGTGCGCTTACGGGTATCCAACGTAAAATTGCCGATAGCAATGGTATCGGACTGCGCCTTCGGTTCCTTTTGCTGCGCAAATTCTACCCGGCGGTAAAGCGCGTCCACCCGGGCCACAAGCTCAGAGGGACTGAAGGGCTTGGTGACGTAATCATCCGCTCCCATGGTGAGGGAAGTGATTTTATCCGCCTCCTGCGTTTTGGCTGTGAGCATGATGATGCCAACCCTTCCGCTGCTGCGCCGGATGGCGGTGCAGACCTCTGTGCCGTCCATCCCGGGCATCATGATATCCAGAACAGCAATATCGATCTGGTCTTTATTCTGTTCATACAGCTCCATCGCCTGCTCGCCGTTTTCGGCTTCCAGCACATCGTAGCCCGCCCTCTGGAGATTGATGACGACAAATTCGCGGATGGAGGCTTCATCCTCCGCAATCAGCACCTGTTTCATTTCGAAGCTCCCCTTCCATTCAATCAATCAGCCGGAAGTGTTCCTGGATTGCTTCCAGAGTAATGCCTTCCGGAGCGTAGATTCCGATGCTTGCCGCATATACATACGCTTCCGATTCTCCGATTTTCTGGTATTCGTCCTCCGAATAGCTATTCCACTCCTGTTTCGAGAACACCTGAACCCGGAATATCACATGGCCGGGCGAGCCGCCGTTATATTCAAAGAAGGTCATGGTACGGCTGCTCCGCTCGTTCTGCACGGTAAAATAATCTGCTGCTTGTTCCGGAAGAATCAAATAATAGCCATCGGTATAATTCATCACGGTATACAGCACCGGCTCGAGATACTTGCCTGTGAAGTTCTTCCAGGTAATGAGATACTGCGGGTCGGCCTCGTTCTGAGAGAGGATGGCGGGAAGCTCCGTCAGGGTCGGGATATCCACAACGCCGTCCAGATTGAGATCTGTGCTGTTTACCGCGTAGGGGCGGTAGGTTTCCCGGTTGCCGCGGCTTTCAATATCATAAAACGGGTTTTTCAGGGTGCCGTCATAATACAGCACCTCGGTTATCATCGTCTGGCTGGAATTGAGTGATTCCGCGCCTTTATACGCATCGAAAAAGAGGCCACGTATACCGGTTCCGATCGTTCCCTCCTGGAAGTTCGTATAGCCGAGCACGTTGCCGTCCAGCCGGACCTTGCCCATACTCACCGGCGCGCCGCCCCGTATCTTGCAAAGAGAAGCCGAAGCGCGGTGGTTCGCCGCATCCAGCGTGATCTGCAGCAGCTCTTCGCTGTTATCCCCATCGAAATCCATGAGGTAAATGTTTCTGACGTCCTGCTCGATGATAGGGGTGAAGCCGCTCTCGCCGATCCGCAGTACGGCAAGGCGCTTATCGGAGGAATTGGGCAGGCTCCACATGGTGACCAGCTCGCTGATGCCATCCGCATCGAAGTCCACGACCTCCGCCAATTCAATATCGTTGCCTGCGCCGGAAAGATCGTATACCGATTTCCACCGGCCGTTCTGCCGCTTCAAGAAATTGAGATGGGTAACGGCCGCTTCCCCGGAAGGACGGTAACATGCAACTGCCTGCAGGGAGGAATCCGATTCGAATTTCGATATGAGAAAGGCCGAACGGCTGCTTTCCGTGCCGCCCGGATATTTCAGCTTGATATCGGCTCCCGCGGCAGATTGAAGCGCTTCGTATAGGCCTGTATAGGTATCGTCCGGCTTCGGGGGGTGCATTAAGCTTTCCGGATTGGAAAAGCCGCAGCCCGAAAGGCAAATGAGAACGAGCGCCAGAAGGGGGGCAAGGATCAATTTTCTCATGCAACGGCCTCCTGCTGATCGGACGGGGCGTCCTGACGGCGCCCCCCGCTGTTTTCTTTATATAAATCAAAGATAAATATTATTTAATTATTATAACACATATAGATGGAAAAGGACAGTTAAAAAATTCATCCTCCTCCCCTTTTACTATTTTTGCAAGGTTGAAAAAAAGGCGGAAAGAAGGTATAATAGTTAAGCTGATTCGAAGTTTTGTAAACTGGCGTTAGCCTAAACTAACATTTTGAAGGAGTAAACCATGGAAAAGAACGTTTCCGAGCTGAAGCCCGGTGAAACAGGCACGGTTGTTTCGCTCTCCTGCACCGGTGCACTCCGCCGCCGCATCATCGATATGGGAATAACCCCCGGCGCCGCCATCCGCATGATGAAGGCCGCTCCCTTCGGGGACCCGCTGGAAATCAACGTGCGCGGGTATGAGCTGAGCATCCGCAAATCCGAAGCCGGGCAGATTATTGTTCGCTGCGGTTAGGCGAAACCAGCAGAGTGCCATGCGCCTTAAGCGGATGCTTTTTGCCGCTTTCGGCGTTAACGATCATGGCAAGGCGCTGGGCCAGACGGATTCTGCCGCATGGAAAGCAACAAAAATTTTTCCGTTTGAGGTCGAAGCTTTTTCGCGGAAGCCTGAAAAACACATTGTATTCTGATTGTATCGCCAACGAAAACGATAAAAAAGCCGCTTCCTGCGGCGGAAAGACGAGTTGAGGTATGGCATTTCATATAGCTTTGGTGGGAAATCCAAATTGCGGAAAAACCACCTTTTTTAATAGTCTGACCGGTTCGACCCAGTATGTCGGCAACTGGCCGGGCGTCACAGTAGAAAAAAAAGAGGGCAAGCTGCTCGGCTATGAGGTGGACGCCACCGTGGTAGATCTGCCCGGGATCTATTCCCTCTCACCCTATACGCCGGAGGAAATCGTTTCCCGCAACTATATTATCGAAGAGAAGCCCGACCTCATCATCGATATTATCGATGCCACCAACATCGAGCGCAATATGTACCTTACCACGCAGCTCGCTGAGCTCGGGTTTCCCATGGTGATTGCTCTCAACATGGCGGATATGCTGAAGAGCCGGGGCATGGAGGTGGACGACCGCCTGCTGGAGCAGAAGCTCGGCATCCCCGTGTTCCCCGTTTCCGCCAGCAAAGGGACCGGCGTGAAGGAAATGATGCATAAGGCCATCCATAGTTTGCACGACTGCGCGCATCTCAGGCTGGATCAGGCGGGGAATACCTCGTGCGATATGGAAGAGCTCCGCCGGGCGGA
>CAUBKG010000068.1 GCA_958436475.1 uncultured Clostridia bacterium | reverse complement strand
TTTTGGTGGAGACAGTAGGACTCGAACCTACGACCTCTTACATGTGAAGCAAGCGCTCTAACCAGCTGAGCTATGCCTCCGAAAAATTGTGTTTCTTATTTTAGCATGTCCGGCGCAAAAATGCAAACAAAAATTTAAAAAAATTTTTGTGTGAAAAGGGCGAAAAATGCCGCCAACCGGAAAAAACACTTGAAAAGACAGGGCGATAGTGGCATACTGGATTTGGCTGAAACCAGACGAAGAAAACGCGCCGGGCTTCAGCCTTTTATGAAAACAGGGGAAACTGTTCCGGCAGGGCTTCCAACCGGAATGGCTTTCTTTTTTTCGGGCCATTGGGGCCGCGCGGCATTCTGCCGCGGTTCGGCAGCGTTATGCCCGGCGGCGGGCGGCCCGGGATTTTTAGGAGGATGCATATGGAGAAGATAAGAAGCAGTTTTTCCGGCAGGATCGGTTTCGTGCTTGCCGCGGCCGGCTCTGCGGTGGGGCTCGGCAATATCTGGCGGTTCCCCTATCTCGCAGCGAAATACGGCGGCGGCATCTTTTTGCTCACGTATATCGTTCTGGCCGTCACCTTCGGCTTCGCGCTGATGACGGCGGAAATCGCCATCGGCCGCAAAACCGGACTCAGCGCCATCGGCGCGTATCAAAAGCTCAATAAAAGGTTTTCGTTTTTAGGCGTGCTTACTTCCATCGTCCCGATGATTATTTTCCCGTATTACTGCGTCATCGGCGGATGGGTCACGAAATACCTCGCCGCGTTCCTTTCGGGGGAAGCCGGGGCCGCCGCAGAAGGCGCGCCTTATTTTAACGGCTTCGTTTCCCAGACCGGCCAGCCTCTCTTCTGGTTCTTCCTGTTCATCGCGCTGACGGCGGTGATCGTCATGCTGGGCGTGGAAAAGGGCGTGGAAAAAGCCAGCAAGATCATGATGCCCATTCTGGTGGTGCTTTCCGTTGTGATCTGCGTATACGTCGTCTGCATGCCGGGCGCGGGCGAAGGCATTGCCTATTATTTCAAGCCGGATTTCAAAAATTTCAGCTTCACCACCGTCCTCGCGGCGCTGGGGCAGCTGTTCTATTCCATGTCGCTTGCGATGGGGATTATGATCACCTACGGCTCCTATATGAAAAAAGAGGTCAACCTTGAAGCGTCCGTCGGCCAGATCGAGATTTTCGATACCGGCATCGCCCTCGTTGCCGGCCTCATGATCGTGCCCGCGGTGTTCGTGTTTTCCGGCGGGAACACGGCCGATCTCCAGGCGGGCCCGAGCCTCATGTTCATCACGCTCCCGAAGGTGTTCGGCAGCATGCCCTTCGGCGCGGTGGTCGGCGCCGTGTTTTTCCTGCTCGTGCTCTTTGCCGCGCTCACTTCCGCCATTTCCCTGATGGAAACGGTCGTCTCCATTTTGCAGGATAAGCTCCACTGGAACCGGACGGTCGTCTGCCTGATCGTGGCTCTGGGGGCCGTTCTCATCGGTATCCCGTCCTCGCTCGGCTTCGGCGTGTGGGGCGGCATCCAGATCCTCGGCATGTCCATCCTCGATTTCTTCGATTTTATCAGCAACAGCGTCATCATGCCGATCGTCGCGTTCCTCACCTGCATCTTCGTGGGCTACGTGATCGGCACCAAAACCATTTCCGAGGAAGTGAAGCTTTCCTCCCGGTTCCGCCGGGAAAAGCTGTTTGTGGTCGTGATTAAATACGTCGCCCCGGTGTGCATCGTGCTGATTCTTGCAAGCTCGGTGCTCAATTCCCTGGGGATCATTAAGATATGACCGGGGATGGCCGCCGCCGGGCGGAGATTACACCCGGCGCATTGGTGGACGTGGTGCAGAAACAGGACCAGCCCACGGGCAAGCTTACGCGCGGGCATGTGGAGCGGATCCTCACGAACAGCGCCACCCATCCGCACGGGATCAAGGTAAGGCTCAGGGAGGGCGGGATCGTAGGCCGCGTCCAGCGTATTTTGGAGGAGGATGAAGCATGAGCGTTTTATTTCTGGAATACCCGAAATGCACCACCTGCCAGAAGGCGAAGCGGTGGCTTGCGGAAAACGGCGTGACCTTTGCCGCGCGCCACATCGTGGAAGAAAACCCCACGGCACAGGAGCTGCGGGAGTGGCACAAAAAAAGCGGACTGCCCCTGAAACGGTTTTTCAACACGAGCGGGCTCCTTTATAAATCCATGAGCCTGCGGGAAAAGCTGCCGGGAATGAGCGAGGAGGAGCAGCTGGCGCTGCTCGCCACAAACGGTATGCTCGTGAAACGCCCCCTCGTGGTGGGGGAGGATTTTGTCCTGACCGGCTTCCGGGAAGCCGAATGGGAGCAGAGGCTGAAATAAAAAATAGCCGCAAATAAAGCGCCATTTTCCGGCGAAGCTATATAGCGGCTGTTTTTTTAGCGCTACGGCGTTGCTTACGCCGCGCGCTGTGATTTCACGTCCGCTGCCCGCTGGGCGGGCAACATGGATAATTTTTATAGATTGCCTGCGGCAATCTATAAAAAAGGGGAAGCTTGCTTTCCCTGCGCCAGGAAGCCACTTCTGCCGAACATCCCCAAAGGCAAAACCGATACAGAAAACCCACTGCCGACATGGTTCTAACCAAAGGTGCCGGCAGTGGGTTGTTGTTTTTCATAATGCAGATTTGGATTGCCTGCAGCGCCTTCCGCCTTTTTACGCATGCAGAAAACCGCTCTGCCCGGCGGCTGCCGCCATATCCAGAAAATAGCGGTGTACGGTGAGGTCCGCCGTCAGCTCCGGGTGAAAGGCGGTCACAAGCAGATTCTCCTCCCGCGCGGCGGTGATTTTGCCGTCTGTGCGCGAAAGCACCGCAACCCCTTCGCCGCACGCTTCGATATACGGCGCACGGATAAACACCATCGGGATTTCACGCCCCGCGAAGCCGCCCGCCGTTTCAAAGCTGCCAAGCTGGCGGCCGTAGGCGTTCCGGCGCGCGGTGATATCCATGCAGCCGAAGCAGGGGGCGGCGTTATCGCCTTCCAGGCGGCGCGCCAGAAGCAGCAGCCCTGCGCAGGTGCCGAACACCGGCAGCCCCTCCCGGATCGCCGCGCGGATAGGCTCGAAAAGCCCCAGCTCGCGGAGCAGTTTACGCATCACGGTGCTTTCCCCGCCGGGGAGGATGAGGCCCTCGCAGGGCGAAAGGTCGCTTTGCCTGCGGATTTCAAAATGCTCCGCGCCGAGGGAATCCAGCGCGGCGGCGTGTTCGGCAAATGCCCCCTGCAGCGCCAGGATACCGATTTTCATCTCATTCCCCCCGTTTGGCCATGAGCAGCTCGATTTCCTGCTCGTTGATGCCTACCATGGCTTCCCCGAGATCCTCCGAAAGCTCGGCGAGCATGGCGGGGTCGTTATAATTGGTTACGGCCTTCACGATGGCCGCCGCGCGCTTCTCCGGGTTGCCCGATTTGAAAATGCCGGAGCCGACGAACACGCCTTCTGCGCCGAGCTGCATCATCAGGGCCGCGTCCGCCGGGGTGGCAACGCCGCCCGCCGCAAAGTTTACCACCGGCAGCTTCCCGTTTTCATGCACATACCGCACGAGGTCATAGGGCACTCGGAGCTCCTTAGCCGCCTCGAAGAGCTCATCCTCCCGCATGGCGCGAAGGCGGCTTATTTCGCTGTTGATTCTGCGCATATGGCGCACGGCCTGCACCACGTCGCCCGTGCCGGGCTCGCCCTTGGTACGGATCATGGAAGCGCCCTCGCTGATGCGGCGCAGGGCTTCGCCCAGATCCTTCGCGCCGCACACGAAGGGGACGCGGAACCGGGTCTTGTCGATATGATATACGTCGTCGGCAGGGGAGAGCACTTCGCTTTCGTCGATGTAGTCGATTTCAATGGCTTCGAGGATCTGCGCCTCTGCAATGTGGCCGATGCGCACCTTCGCCATCACGGGGATGGACACCGCGTTTTGGATTCCCCGGATCATCTTCGGGTCGCTCATGCGGGAAACGCCGCCCGCCGCGCGGATATCCGCCGGGATGCGCTCGAGCGCCATCACGGCTGCTGCGCCCGCCGCCTCGGCGATTTTTGCCTGCTCGGGGGTGGTAACGTCCATGATTACGCCGCCCTTCAGCATCTGGGCGAGGTTTTTGTTTAGTTCATAACGGTTCTTTTCCATACATAACGCTTCTTTCTTTGTTGTGATTGACAGAATACAATGGATTCGCTATTATTATAGATAAAACTGATACTAATGCAACTGCCAGTTTTCGAAAATATAATGGTATCAGATGGAGGAAACCATGTTGACCGTCCCGCTGGACAGCACAAAAAAACAGCCTCTTTATGAACAGCTTTATCGCTTCATCCGTCTGGAGATCGAACAGGGGAACCTCGCCGCCGGGGAAAGGATGCCGAGCAAGCGGGAGCTTTCCGCGCACCTGAAAATCAGCCAAAACACGGTGGATACTGCCTATTCCCAGCTTGCGGCCGAGGGGTATCTGAAGGCGAAGCCGCGCAGCGGTTTTTATGTGGAGCAGCTCGAGCCCCTCCTTTCGCGGGCGGAAAAAGCCGTTCCCTATCGGGCGAATCCTGTAAAGGAAGAACACTTTACATATGATTTCCACACCGGCGGGGTCAGCACGGAGCATTTTCCCTTTTCCACCTGGTCGAAGCTCATGCGGGAGGTGCTCGGCGGCAGCAGCCGGGAGCTCCTTCTCGCAACCGACCCGCAGGGCCTGCCGGCTCTGCGGGAGCAGATCGCCCGGTATCTCCATGAATTCCGGGGGGTGGCGGCTTCGCCCGACCAGATCGTCCTGGGCGCGGGCTCCGAGTATCTTCTGGGCCTGCTCATCCAGATGCTCGGGCGGGATTGTGTGTTCGCCGTGGAAAATCCAGGGTATCCGCGCATCCGGCGCATTCTCGAGGGTCACAGCATGGCGGTGAGGCCCGTGCTGCTCGATGCAAGGGGAATGAGCGCGCATCGCCTGCGCCGGACGGATGCGCGCGTGGCGCACATCACGCCCTCCCACCAGTTCCCGATGGGCGTGGTCATGCCTGCGAGCCGCCGGAGCGAGCTGCTCGGCTGGGCGAACGAGCGGCAGGGCCGGTATCTCATTGAGGACGATTACGACAGCGAATTCCGTTTCTCCGGCCGCCCCATTCCCGCCCTCCAGGGGATGGACGGCGAAAAGGTGATCTACCTCAACACCTTCGCCAAAAGCCTCGCCCCCTCCATGCGAATCGGCTATATGGTGCTGCCGAAGGCGCTTCTCGAGGAATACCGCGCGCGGTTCCGCTTTTATTCCTGCACGGTGCCGAGCCTCGAGCAGTATACGCTCGAGCGTTTTCTCCGCGGCGGGTATTTCGAGCGCCATTTAAACCGCATGCGCACCCTGTATAAGCAGAAGAGGGACCGGCTCCTGCAGGCTATGGAGGAAAGCGGACTGACGGGGTTTATGCAGATTTCGGGGGAAGACGCCGGCATGCATTTCCTTCTGAATGTGCAGAACGGTATGGACGAAGCGGAGCTCATTTCCCGCGCAAGGGAGGAAAACGTGCGCGTATACGGCCTTTCCGAGTATGTAATCGGAGCGCCGCCTGCGGGCGTCAGCCTCATTGTGCTGGGATACGGCGGGCTGAAGGAAGCGGATATGCCGGAAGCCGCCGCGCGTCTCCGGCGCGCATGGGACCCCGACTGTATCGCCTGAGCAAAGGGCAAAATCCCGTTTTGGCCGGTTCCTATTTCGGGCGGGATGTGCTATACTGAATCAAAAGCAACGCGCCTCAGGGCGGAAGGCGGGAACAGAATGGAAAATTTTATTGAACTGAGCGATGTTTATAAACGGTACCGCATGGGGGAAGTCACGATCAATGCGGTGAGCGGCGTATCGTTCCGGATCGCGCGCGGAGAATTCGCGGTGATCGTGGGCGCAAGCGGCGCGGGAAAAACCACGGTACTCAATATACTCGGCGGCATGGATAACTGCGACGAGGGCCGCATCACGGTAGACGGCCAGCCGGTCCATTCCTTCAGCACCCGCCAGCTCGCCACCTACCGGCGGTATGACATCGGCTTCGTATTCCAGTTTTATAACCTCGTCCAGAACCTCACGGCAAAGGAAAACGTGGAGCTCGCGGCCCAGATATGCAAAGATCCGCTCCCCGCGGAGCAGGTGCTGCAAAGCGTGGGGCTCGGCGAGCGGCTGGATAATTTTCCGGCCCAACTTTCCGGAGGCGAGCAGCAGCGCGTGTCCATCGCCCGGGCGCTCGCAAAACGCCCGAAGCTCCTTTTGTGCGATGAACCCACCGGCGCTCTCGATTACAACACGGGCAAAACGATTCTGCAGCTTTTGCAGGATACCTGCCGGAGGGACGGCATGACGGTGGTGCTCATCACCCACAACCAGGCCATCACCCCTATGGCGGACCATGTGATCTCCATGCGGAGCGGCAAGGTGGAAAAGGATACGTACAACAGCCATCCGGTTCCGATCGAGCAAATCGAATGGTAAAAACGAAAACGGCAGCCCGGCGGACGGCACAGTTTCTGTCCGCCGGGCTTCTCTGCGGCAAGAAGAAAGGGGGCGGAAGCATATGAAAGTGGGGCTCGTGGGAGTCGATTCCCAGTATATCCACCGCAGCCTTGCCATCCGCGCACTGGAGCGGGCGTGCCAGGATGCGGGGCTTCCCGTTTCCTGCTTGGAATACAATATCAACCAGCAGCTTTCGGAAGCCTACGGCGAGCTGCTGCGGGAAGGGGCAGGCGTACTCTGCTTTTCGGTGTATATCTGGAACTATGAATGGATCAGCAAGCTCACGCGGGATTTGAGGGCTGCGCAGCCGGCGCTCTGTATCGTTTGGGGCGGCCCGATGGCGTCTTACGAATGCGAAACCATACTGCGGCAAAACCCGGCGGTGGATTATGTAATCGCGGGCGAAGGGGAAGAAAGCCTTCCGGAGCTTTTGAAAGCGCTGGAACGGGGAGAAGGCACGGAATGGATTCCCGGTATCGGCAGCCGGGCGAATCCCCGCCCGCGGTTCCGCACGGTGGAGGGTTTCGCCGAGCTGCCCTTTCCCTATACCGATGCGTTCCTCCGGGAAAACCGGGAGCGGATCTTATATTACGAATCGTCCCGCGGGTGCCCCTTCCGGTGCAGCTATTGCCTCTCCGGCGGGGAGGTGGCCGTGCGGGAACGCCCGGCGGAGCGGGTGAAGGAGGATCTCTCCCGCTTTTTGCAGGCGGGGGTCAGAACCGTCAAGTTTGTGGACAGAACCTTCAATTGCCATGAAGAGCGGGCGAGGGAAATCCTCCGCTTTGTTCTGGAGGCGGAAGGGGAAACGCGGTTCCATTTCGAAATCGGGGCCGATCTGCTCTCCGATGAGACCGTTTCCCTGCTGCAGAAGGCCCCTCCCGGGCGCATCCAGCTCGAAGCGGGAGTGCAGTCCACCAATCCAAAAACGCTGGGAGCCGTTTGCCGCAAAACCGATTTGGATCGCCTGTTCCGGAACGTAAAGGCCCTGCGGGAAAAGGGAAACCTCCATTTGCACCTCGACCTAATCGCGGGCCTGCCGTTTGAAGGCTTCGAGAGGTTCCGGCAGTCCTTTCACGAGGTGTATGCCCTTTGCCCCCACGATCTGCAGCTCGGGTTTTTAAAGCTGCTGCCCGGCTCGCCCCTCGCGGAGAGGGCCGAAGAATACGGCCTCGTCTGCCGGGATTACCCGCCCTTTGAAATCATCCGGAGCCGGGAGCTTTCCGCCGGGGATATCGTCCGCCTGAAGGGCGTGGCCTTTGCCGCCGAGCGCTTTTCGGGAGAGAGCTTTGCCCTGGCGATCCCCTGGCTCATGGAGCAGACGGGCCTTGCCCCCTTCGACCTTTTTCTGGAGCTTGCCGAAGCCTGCCGGGCGCATACGCCGGGCTCCCTTTCCGCAGCGGACTGCTTCCGCCTGCTTTACCGCTTTGGGTCGGACCGCCTGGCGGCGGATAAGGCAGGACTTCTCCGGGCAAAGCTGTATGCCGATTCCCTTTGCAGAGGGCTGCTGATCCCTGAGCTGCTCGAGCCGACCGATAAGGCGGAAAAGGATTCGTTTTACCGCGCGGCGCATTCCGCGGCGCTGGCAAAGCGGCTGGGCTTTTCCCCGGCAAACGTGCGGGAATATTATAAGAAGCTTCGTTTTGCCCGCTTTTCCTGCGACCCGCTGGAAAGAGCGGAGGGTCTGCGGTATTATGTGTTCGACTGGCACGAAAGGCACCCGGTGAGCGGCCGCTACCCGATGGAGGATATCACGGATTTGATGCAAAAAAATATATAATCACTTGTAAAAATAACAAATAAAGGGTAAAATCTGAGAAGATTATGGATTTGTTTGGAGGGTATTATGGGAATTTGCATCATTGTTGCGATCGTGTTTCTGATATTTTTTTTAATGGCAAAGACTTGGCCGCATCGGCTCAATAAGCTGCCGGAGGGCACGGTGACCGTTACCAATATCGAATACAAGGCCGACCGGGTAGACAGCACCACCATTGAAAACGAAGAGTATCTCATCACCGTTGAGGTTGCGTGCGAAGGGAAGCACTATGAAGACCGCATTTCCCTTGCCTCGCCGGAGGGTTACCGGGTGGGGGAGCGGTTCGCCGTCCGCTGCAACCCCTCAAAGAAATCCTGGACACGCGAAGATGAAATAGAAAAAAGCCGCACCAACGGCGCATCAGCCTATTTTCTGCTTGCCATTTCCTTGTTTTTGTTTGTGTTAGGCGGCGTTTTCTGGGCTTCGGCAAAATACCCGGAATTCCGGATAAGCGCAGAGGCGATCCTGTTTCCCGGCCTGTTTGGCTTTTTGGGCGTAATTTTTGTTGCGGTGGGGATATACATGCTGAAAAAGCAGATAACATTTTCCCGGCAGCGAAAAGAAGGCGGATATCGTGAGGTCCCGTCCGTCTGCGTGGAATATTTGCGGGATTTGAAGCCGAGCGACCAGAACAGCCGAGGGGGATATATGTATTTCCCGATCCTCGAATACAAAATCGACGAGGAAACGAAACGGCTGACAAGCATGCCGGGGACAACATGGAAAAGGCTTTCCATTGGCCAGCCGGTCACGCTGTATCAGGACCTTGAAACAGGAGAGGTCGTGGAAAAGGCCAATCGCTTAAGCATTGTGCTTCCGGTCGGTGCGCTCGTGATGGGGCTGCTTTCCTGCGCTGCGTGTATTGCCATTGCGATAAATGCGGCGGGAATATAAGAGAGCCCTTCCGCCGAGAAAAAGATGAAAAAGAAGCTCCCCGCGTGAAGCCGGCTTTGCACAGCCCCAGTAAAAACGGACAATAGACAAAAAGCCCTCTGTGTAGGAAAATAGACTACAC
>CAUBKG010000067.1 GCA_958436475.1 uncultured Clostridia bacterium | reverse complement strand
AACCTCATCTACCGTAATGGTGCTCTGGCTGTCCGCCTTGATGTACGTCACCTGCCAGTCGCTGTTTTTCCAGCCGTTTTCAGCAAGCGGCACGAAAATCTCCGTATATTCCGTGGTGATGGCGCCGTACCGGCTCAGCGGAACATAATCAGCGTTTTCGGCCTCGCCGTTGGCACCGAAGCGAACGCTGATGGGCTCGTTCCCTGCGCTGCCTTTGATTTTAAAGACAACGTAATCGTAGCCCCCGGCCTGTGCGTCAGAGCCGAAGCCCATAACGCCGCCGGCTCCCAGATTAAAGACCGCCGCGCCGCCCGAATAGGACTGGCTGGCGGTGCCGGCCTGGCTGCCGGTCCACCAGGGGAAGCTGCCGTTAGCGTCAGCATTGTTATCCCAGCTGGCGAGGACTTTGTCGCCTGCCTGAGAGTCCGCGCTGACAGAAATGCCAACGGAACAGACGCTGACGATCATCAAGACGGAAAGGAACAGCGCCAAAAGCCGCCTTGAGAAGGTCTTTGTGCGAAGGTTGATCATTTTGCTACCTCCTAAATAAAAAAATTACTGAAGTGGGAAGAAAAAATAGTAATATCTCATATAGCGTTTGCGCAAAAGGCACAAACAGGCGAAAAAGATATTATTCCATGGCTAAATTATAAACGAAATATTGGATGTGTGCAAGGGGGGATTAGGTGATGACAAAGTAAAATAAAGCATAAATTAAAGCAAAAAGGAATTATTTTATACAATAATTGTATATAACGAAATGGAAATAAGGGAAATTATCGGGACAAAACGTGGATATTTTAATATTTTTCTTAAAGAAATAAAAGGATAATCGTCATTATAAACAAACATTGGCGAATTTTTATTGGATACCATGCACAATCCTTTTGGCAAAAATAACAAATATGCACGAAGAAGGCGCGCGTACACCGGCGCAAAAAAGCGGTGAGGCATACAAACATTTCCAAGTGCGCACAGGCAGCCCAATCAGAACACAACCGGGAGCGGCTTCCCCGAAAACAACGTGGTGGAGGGGAAGAGGAGCCGGCGTAAAAAGCAATCCCGCAAAGGGGGCTGAAAACATGGCGTTCAGTTGACAAAAACGCCGCCGCCCTTTACAATCAAACAGAAATAAAATGGAGACGGAGGGGTTCTGTGGTAAAGATCAGCGTGGTGATACCGGTATACAACGCGGAAAAAACGATTTCCCGATGCCTCGATTCGATTTTGAGCCAGTCGTTTTCGGATATCGAAGTGATCGCCGTGTCGGACGGCAGCACAGACGGCTCTCTTTCTATCCTGCGGGGCTATGAACGGAAGGAACCGCGCGTGCGGGTGCTGGAAAAGGAAAACGGGGGAGCCAGCAGCGCTCGCAACGCGGGGATGCGGGAAGCAGGCGGCGAATACCTCTTCTTTGTGGATGCAGACGATTTCCTGTTTGACGGCGCCCTCGAAGCGCTCTATGCCTGCCTGCACGAATACGGAGCAGACTGCGTGCGCTCCGGCTTTGTATATTACCGCGAGGGAGACCCCATTCCCCCCGCTATGGAGGAGCCGGCGGAGGTAACCTGCCTCGAGGGGGAGGAAATCCGGAAGGTCTACGTCAATCATACGCTCGGCATTCCCTATCGAGAACTGGCGGAGCAGCTGGCGCACGGCGAGCCGGGCAATTCGAGCGGGATATTCGGGGTGAGCGCCTGCCATGTGCTGTACCGGGCCGGGGTCATCCGGGAAAACGGCCTTCAGTTCCGGGAGGATGTTTCCAGCATGGCGGAGGATTCCCTGTTCAACCTCGAATTCACCCTGCATGCCCGGAAGATCGCCTATCTCAGCCGGCCGCTGTACGCCTATGCGGTGTTTGAAGATTCCACATGGCATACCACCGCGCGCCAGGGGGATAAATATTTGAAGGCCAAGCTCGCTTATTGGTATGCCAAAAAGGATTACTGCGAAAAATACGGCCTTTCCGGGGAAGAAACGGAGCGGTATCTCTGCAACATAACCCTCGGCGTGGTGCAGACGGGGATCGTCCTTTTCAACCGCCACACGGATATGGGCTTTTTCCGTCGCTGCGGTATGATGCGCCGCCTGCTCCGCGACCCGCTGGTGCGCACCGCCATGGAGCGGCTGCCCCTCGGGGGGATTCCCTTTCGGTACCGCCTGCCGCTGTTCTGCGCAAAGCATCGATTTGCCTTCCTTTTGAGCGCCATGTGCTGGGGGCTCAATGCACTGGGCAAGAGCCCGTATCAGTAAAGCCGGCCTGTGGATGCCGGAAATAAAAATACAGAAGCGCCGGGCCCAAACGGTTTCATCGCCGTTTCGGGCCCTTTTTTTGCCCTGGAAGCTTTTCTTGTATGAATTGGAACCGGATGGGGAAAATAGTACCGCTTATATGCGTTTACACCGTTCCGGACGGCAGGCCGCAGGGGCTGCCGCCGAAAAAGCGCACAAGGTGGAGGACAGGTATGAATCAAACATCCGAACACAAAAGCTGCCGTGCCGCGAAGCTTCGCAGGCAGCTCAAGAAAAAGCTTTGCGGCATCCGAAGGGCATATGCCGCCGCCGTTCGCGGGGGAGATAAAACCGAGGCGGGCAATTGGCTGCGGGATAATTTTTATCTCATCGAGAACCTCGGCCGCTCCATTACGGAAGATATGAAGGGAATGCCGCCGCTGCCGGCGGGCGGCGGCGACGCTCCCCGCCTGTATGAAACCGCGGCGGAAATCGCCGCGGTGCAGGCGGAGGAAAAGCCGGAGGATTTTGGGGAAACGATCCGGCGTATCTGCCGGGAGGCGGGGCTGCAAACCTCCGAGCTGGAGCAGCTCTGCGGAATGCTCGGTGCGGCGCTGGTAGAGACGGCGTACACGGCGGTGCAGGAACGAGACGCAGGGCTCCTTTCCTCCGCGGTCGGAATGATCCGAAGCCTGCCCTCACTGGATTTTACCGCCTTTGTGGAGGAGCTGAGCGAGGTGGAAGCCGTACTCCGCCGCGACCCGGCGGGGCTCTATCCGTCTCTCGATCCGCAGACCAGAGCCGACTACCGCCACCGCGTCGCCCTGCTCGCCCGGGAAAACGGGCGGGAGGAGAGAAGAGAAGCAGAGGAAATCCTCAAAAGAGCCGTACAGGAATCCGCCCATGTGGGCCGGTACCTGTATGCGCCCGCCGGGCGGGAAAAAGAGAAAAAAAGAGGCGTTTTGCTCCTTTCGCTCGAGGCCGTTCTTCCGGGTGTTGCGGCGGCCGCCATCGGGCTTTGGTTCCGTGCGCTCTGGATCGCCCCCCTTCTTTATTTTCCCTTGTGGGAAATCATCCGCCCCTTCCTTGAGGGAAGCGTTCTCGGGCGCACTCGGCCCGAGCGGCTGCCCCGCTTCGATTTCGGCGGCGTGGTTCCCAAGGAATATAAAACGGCCATTGTAGTTTCTGCACTTTTGCCGTCGCCTGCCAAAGCGCCGGACGTCGCGCGGCATTTAGAGCAGCTGTATCATACGAATGGCCGGGGAGAAGTAAAAATTTGCCTGCTGGCTGATTTCAAGGAGTATTCCGCGCCCTCCCGCACGGACGATTCGGTGGAGACCGAGGCCATTGCGAGAGAAATCCGCCGCCTCAACCGCCGGCACGGCGACCGTTTTATTCTGCTCGTTCGCCCGCGCGTGCACAGCAAAACACAGCGCAATTATTCCGGCTGGGAGCGCAAGCGCGGCGCGCTTCTCCAGCTTGCCGAACTGAGCCGGGGCAAAAAAATCGAAATGGCGCGTACCGAGGGAGATATCACCTGGCTTTCGGGCCTTTCGTATATCCTCGCGCTCGATGCCGATACCGGCCTGCTGATGGATACCGCCGCCGAGCTGGTGGCGATCGCGGCCCATCCGAACCATCGGCCCCATGTGGACGGCAAGGCGGGCCGGGTTACGTCCGGATACGGGATATTGGCCACCCGCGTGGGAATGGAGCTGCATTCCTCGCGCAAAACGGCCTTTTCGCGCGTGATGAACGGCGTGGGCGGCGTGCAGGCCTATGACGATATCACCGGAAACCTGTATCAGGACATGTTCGGCGATTCTATCTTCGCCGGCAAGGGGCTCATCGATGTGGATGCGTTTTTAGAGGTGATGGAAGGCCTCTTTCTGCCGGAGCAGGTGCTCAGCCACGATATTTTAGAGGGCGGATTCCTCCGCACCGCCTATGTGAGCGATATTGAGATGACAGACGGCGCGCCCGCGGCCCTGCCCTCCTGGATGGCGCGCCTGCACCGCTGGATCCGGGGCGACTGGCAGAACCTCCCCTTCCTCGGCGGACGGATCTCTTTGCAGGCGGGAAGGGTGAAAAACCCTCTTTCGGCTTTGAGCCGCTATAAGCTCTTCGATAACCTCCGCCGCTCGTTCACCCCCGTTTCCTGGCTTGTGTGCCTTTTGGCAGGGCTGTTCTGTCCGCCGGATATCCAGTCTGCACTCGCAGGCACGGCGCTGCTTTCCGCCGTGCTGCCCGGGCTGTTCGGCGCGGTGCGGTCGCTCGCCTCCGGCGGGTTCCAGATGCTTTCGAGGCGGTATTACGCCGGCGTGCTGCCCGCGGCGGCGCAAAGCCTTTTGCAGGCGGGAATGGCGGCGGTGATGATGCTGGAAAACGCGGTGGTCTCGCTCGACGCCATCCTCCGCGCGCTCTGGCGCCGGTTTGTTTCCCATAAAAACCTGATGCAGTGGGTTACCGCGGCCGATTCCGAAAAAAAGGGAGGCGGCGCGTGGCGTGAGCTGCTGGGGCTGTGGCGGCCGCTTCTGCTGGCGCTCATTTTTACCGTGTTTGCTTCCGCCGGATGGCTCCGCTTCGTTGGAATTCTGGGGCTGCTCCTGTATCCCGTTTCCTTTTTCACCGGGCGCCCGGCGGGCAAAAACCGCCGCTCGCTTTCGGATGGGCAGAAGGAAACGCTCACGCGGCTGTGCGCCTCCATGTGGCGTTTTTACGGCGAAAACGCGGGGGAGGAAGACCATTTCCTTCCTCCGGATAATATTCAGGAATCGCCCGTCCATTCGGTTGCGCACCGGACTTCTCCCACCAACATCGGGCTGATGCTCCTGTGCACTCTCGCCGCACGCGACCTCGGCTTCATCGATTCCGAGGAGCTCAGCGTGCGGGTGAGCGGCGCGCTCGATTCCATTGAAAAGCTGGAAAAATGGCACGGCAATCTTCTCAACTGGTACGATACGAGAACCCTGCGCACTCTGCACCCGCGCTATGTTTCTTCAGTGGACAGCGGCAATTTCGTCTGCTGCCTCGTGGCCCTGCGCGAGGGCCTGCGGGACTATGCGCGGGATATCCCGAGTCACCGCACCCTCCACGCGCGGCTCACAAAGCTCATTTCCGAAACCGATTTGAGCGTGTTTTATAACCCCGGGCGCCGGCTTTTCCACATCGGCTATGACCTGGAGCAGGAAAAGCTCAGCGGCTCTTATTACGACCTTTTGATGAGCGAATCGCGGCTGATGAGCTATTTTGCCATCGCCACCCGCCAGGTGCCGAAAAAGCAATGGGGGAGCCTCGGGCGCACGCTGGCGCGCGAGGGCCGCTATACCGGACCCGTTTCCTGGACGGGCTCGATGTTTGAATATTTCATGCCTCATCTGCTCCTTCCCATATACGAAGGCTCCTTCGGGTATGAGGCTCTGCGCTTCTGCGGCTGGTGCCAGCGCAAAAGGGTGGCGTCGCGGCCCATCCCGTGGGGGATATCGGAAAGCGGGTTTTATGCCTTCGATCCCGAATTCCATTATCAGTATAAGGCGCACGGCGTGCAGAAGCTGGGCCTCAAGCACGGGCTGGACGAAGAGCTCGTCATATCCCCCTATTCCACCTTCCTGACCCTTCTCACCACCCCGCAGGCGGCCTTCCGGAACCTCGCCCAGCTCGAAAAAATGGAGCTCACCGGGCGGTACGGCTTTTTCGAGGCGGTCGATTACACGAAAAAACGCGTGCCGGACGGGGAATACGCCGTGGTGCGCAGCTTTATGGCGCATCATGTGGGCATGAGCATGCTCGCGGCGGCGAGCGTGCTCTGCGGAGGCCGGATGCAGGAACGCTTCATGCGCGATGCGGATATGGCCGCTGCGGGGGAATTGCTGGAAGAAAAGGTGCCGAGCGGCGCGCGCGTATTCGAGGACGTTGCCGAGCGCTTCATTCCCGATAAGCCCGGCCGCCAGCCCGCTTCCCGCCAAGAATATGACCGGATCAATCCCCAGAGTCCGCGTGCGCACCTGCTCACGAACGGGGAATGGAGCTGCCTGCTGACCGACTGCGGAACCTCCCTCTCCACCTGCCGCGGGCTGGATATCACCATGCGCAGCGGGGATATCCTCCGCCGTCCGCAGGGGATTTTCGCCGTCGTCCGTTCAGGAGATACCGTGCTGCCGGTCACGAGCGCGCCCGATTATTCGGCCGCCGCCCATCACCAGGCGGTATTTGCCTCCGACCACGCCGTGTTCCTCGCCAAAAAAGGAAACTGGGAAGCGGGTATGATGGCAATGGTCCACCCGCGCCTGCCGGGCGAGCAGCGGCAGATCGTCATCAAAAACCACAGCGGGAAAAAGAGGGAAGCGTCGCTTCTTTTGTATCTGGAGCCGAGCCTCGCCGCCGCACGGGATATGGAGGCGCATCCCGCCTTTTCGAAGCTGTTTTTGGAAGCGGAATACGATGCGCAGTCCCGCGCGCTCTGCGTTACCCGCCGCGTGCGCGGCAGGGAAACGCCTGTGTGCCTCTGCCTCGGTTTCGCCGATGCGAGGGATTTTTCCTATGAGACATCGCGTGAAAGGGCCCTCCTGCGGCCGCTTGGCGCGCAGTCCCTCACCCATTTCGCGCCTCCCATGGAAGGGGGAAGCGGCCTGCCGGATCCCTGCGCCGCGCTGGAACTGAAGCTGGAGGTGCCTCCGAGGGGCCAGAAATCGGTTTGCCTCATGCTGTGCGAGGGCTACACGAAGGAAGAGGCGGTCGGCCGCCTCACCGCGATGCGGGCTTCCGGCGTGCTGGCGCCCGGAAGAGGCGCGCGCGCTCCCTTTACCGGATCCGGCCTCGAAGCGCGCCTGCTGCAGGAGGTGCTCCCGGCGATTTACTATCCCGTAAAGCTCGGCCGGAACTGGACAGCCGCCGCGCGGGAGAATAAAGAGGGCCAGCCCGCCCTTTGGCAGATGGGCATTTCAGGGGATAACCCCATCGTCCTCATCGAGCTGCACAACGCGGCGGATACGGCCCGGATGCAGCCCTACGTCCGCCTGCATAAGCGCCTGCGCAACTGCGGCACGGTATTTGATCTCGCCGCCGCCTTTGAAGAGGGCGGGGATTACGCCCTGCCCATTCTCACCGCGGTAAAAGACCTCCTGCACGCGGAGGGGTGCGAAGGCCTCCTCGGCGTCCGTGGGGGCATCCACGCGGTGGATTATATGCGGTTCGGCGAATCCGCCCGCCTGGCGCTCATCGCTTCCGCCCGGTATATCGCGCCTTCGAGTGCGGGCCATATGCGCCTGCCTCCCATGGCGTACGTCCCCTTTGAGGCGCTCCCCGCTGAACGCCTCGGCGAAGAGCCGGAGGGTGCGTGGAAGGTGGAGGGCGGCTATTTCTTCGAGAACGCCTTCACCGTCACCGAAACGCCCCGCCTGCCCTGGTGCTGGGTGCTGGCAAACGAGCAATTCGGCACGCTCCTTTCCGATTCGGCCCTCGGGTTCACCTGGGCACACAATGCTCGGGAGAACAAGCTCACCCCCTGGTATAACGATACGCGAAGCGATAACCGGGGCGAAATGCTCCTTTGCCGCGTGGGAGGAAAGGTATACGATTTGATCCGCGGCTCCGAGGCGCGCTTCGAGCCCGGCCGCGCGGTGTATACCGGACGTATTCCGGGGCTGCGCTTCCGGGTGACGGTTTGGGTGCCGTCCGGCTCGGCGGCAAAGCGCGTGGAGCTCGAATGCGGCAACGAAACCGATTCCCCGCTCGAGGCCGAGTTCGCCTATTACTGCGAGCCTGTGCTCGGCGTGGACCGAAACGCCAGCCGTCTCATCACGGCGGCCTGGGAAGAGGGAGGACTGCTCATGAACAATCCCTGGAACAGCGCGATACGGGGCAGCATGTACCTGACGGCGGAGGGCGGCGCGGAAAGCTGCTGCTGCGACCGGGGGGCGTTTTTGTCCGGCCGGTGGAGCGACCACGTGCTCGCCCCGCTACCCGACCCCTGCGCCGCGGTGATCGTGCCGCGGAAGCTGCCGCCGAAGCGGTCGGAGAAAATTCCCTTTGTACTCAGCTTCGGAAAAACGCCGGAGGAGGCCAAGGCGGCGGCAGGCCGGAAGAGCCGGCCCGAGGAAACGCCAAACTGTATTTTTGTGCACACACCCGACCCGGCGCTCAATCATATGGTCAATACCTTTCTGCCCGCGCAGACGCTTTCCTCCCGCTTCCACGGGCGAACGGGCTTTTACCAGTGCGGCGGGGCGTGGGGCTTCCGCGACCAGCTTCAGGACAGCTGCGCCCTCCTCCTTTTAAAGCCCGAGCTCACGCGCGGGCATATCCTGCGCTGCTGCCGCTATCAGTTCGCCGAGGGGGATGTGATGCACTGGTGGCATGAGCTGCCAAAGGAGGGGGGCGGCGCAAAGGGCGTGCGCACCCGCTGCAGCGACGACCGCCTCTGGCTTCCTTATACCGTGTGCGAATATTTGGAGAAAACGGGAGACCGATCCGTTTTAAAAGAGAAAGCGCCCTTTCTCGCCGCCGCGGAGCTCCGGGAGGGTGAGCAGGAGCAATATATCCCGGCAAAGGCCTCGGAGGAAACGGCGGGCGTATATGAGCACTGCGTGCGCGCAATAGAATACAGCCTTGCCCGCAGGGGCGAACACGGCCTGCCTCTCATCGGGAATGGAGACTGGAACGACGGCTTCAATTCCATCGGAGAAGAGGGAAAGGGAGAAAGCGTTTGGCTCGCGCAGTTTTTGAGCATCGTGCTCACGCGCTTTGCGGAGGTCTGCGCAGAGCAGGGCGAACAGGAGCGCGCCGAGCGGTACCGGCAGGAATCGGAAGCGCTGCTTGCGGCGGTCGACCGCTGCGCGTGGGACGGCGGATGGTATCTCCGCGCCTTCTTTGACGATGGTACGCCCCTCGGCACATCGGCCGACCGCGAATGCCGGATCGACAGCATATCCCAGAGCTTTGCCGCCCTCTCCGGCATGCCGGACAAGGAGCGGGTGAACAAGGCGCTCGATTCCGCCTACCGGGAGCTCGTCATGGAGGGGGAGGGGATCGTCCGTCTTTTCCGGGAGAGCCTCGAAAACCCGCCGCACGACGCCGGCTATATCCGTTCCTATCTCCCCGGCGTGCGGGAAAACGGCGGGCAGTATACGCACGCCGCCGTTTGGCTGGCGCTCGCCTTTCTCCGGGAGGGCCGGGTGGAGCAGGGCTGGCGGCTCGTCCGTATGCTGAATCCCGCCCTGCGAACGGCTGAAAAAGAGCGGGCCGAGCGGTATCTGCTCGAACCCTACGCCATGCCCGCGGATATTTATACGCATGAAGGAAGCGTGGGCCGCGGCGGCTGGAGCCTGTATACCGGCGCCGCCGGGTGGTATTACCGCACCGTAGTGGAGGCCCTGCTCGGCATCCGCATCGGCAGGGGAAAGGTGGAAGTTTCCCCCTGCATCCCGGCGGAATGGGACGGCTTCGGCGCGCGCCTGCAGCTGTTCGGCACGGATATTGAGCTGCAGGCAGAGCGGGGCGATTCCCCGCGGCTCACAGTGGATGGGCAGCCCGCCTCCTCCATTCCGCTGGACGGACGCCGACACCGCGCAAGGCTCATCCTGCCCCGCGGAGCAGGCCCCAGCGGGGCGGACGCCGCCGCAGAGGCTTCTTCCAGAAGCTTTGCTATAAATTAGTAGCTAAGAGGGAAAAAACATGGTATAATAACCCCACGGCGGTGCGGTGGAACGCACCGGAGCGGCGCTGCCGCTCTGGAAAATCAGGGATTTTCCCCATGTGAACATTTTATCATCAAAAGGCGGCGCTGCGGCGCCGCGCGCGGCAAAGCCGCTTTCAAACGCTGCACGTTTGCTTTTGTGGTATAATAACCGCAAAGCGTTTATTATACCTGCCTCATGCCCCCACGCCGCGAAGCGGCGGGATGGGCAATTATACCATTCACGCTCCGCGTTCATGGTATAATAACCGCA
>CAUBKG010000066.1 GCA_958436475.1 uncultured Clostridia bacterium | reverse complement strand
TATAATTGCCCAACCCGCCACTCTGTGGCGTGGGGGCATAAGGCAGGTATAATAACCGCTTTGCGGTTATTATACCATGAACGCGGAGCGTGAATGGTATAATTGCCCAACCCGCCACTCTGTGGCGTGGGGGCATGAAACAGGTATAATAACCGCTTTGCGGTTATTATACCATAGGCGGCATGTTCTTAGGAAGAACCTTTTGAAAAAACCGGTATGCATTTTCAAAAAAGATTTTACGTATCGTCTTTTCTTCAATGCCCCGTTTCAGCAGATAATCGCCCAGCGCCGGAATATCTCCTACGTGCCGGATGCCATCCGGCAGCGAAGCGCCGTCAAAATCCGAACCGATGCAAATACAGTCTTCCCCGCCGAGCGACAGCATATGGCCGATATGCCGGTAAATATCCTCCAGAGAAGCCTCTTTTTCTCCGGTTAAGAAAAGCGGATAAAAGTTGACCCCGACTAAACCCCCGCGCGCAAAAACGGCGGTAAGCTGTTCATCGGTCAAATTGCGCGGGTGGCTGCACAGCGCACGGCAGTTGGAATGGGTCGCCGCAAAGGGCGCTCCCGTTTCTTCCAAAACATCGAAAAAGCCGCGGTCGGATAAATGAGAAACGTCCACAAGCATACCGAGCTCCTCCATCCGGCGCACGGCCTGCTTTCCAAACGGGGTAAGCCCGCCTCCCTCGCCCGCCACCGAGCCGTCTCCCAGCTCATTGCGTCCATTCCAGGTGAGGGTCATCATACGCACTCCCATTCGATACAGCCGTTCCAGCTGCTCGAGGGAGCCTGCGCAGGCGGAGCCGCCTTCCACGGCGAGAAGCGCGCCCCGCGTCCCGCAGGAATCGAGCGTTTCCGCATCGGTTATCCAGCGAAGCGTTTTATTGTTTGCAAGCTCGTTTAAAAAATAGCGATAAACCTTTTCAAACTGCTCCACAGCCGCCGTGCCGCGGAACTCATCCGGCATCCAGACGGCGTATGTCTGAATCCAACGATTCAGATTCTTTCCCTTTTCCAGGCTGATCTCCAGAGTATTCTCCCGGAGGCTCTGCCCTCGTTTTTCGCATTCATAAATCGTATCGCAGTGGAGGTCAAAATAATCCATCGCATAAGCTCCTTCGAATCAGACGGTAAAGGCGTTTTCCATATGGGTGATTTTACAGTCCTTCTCCGGTGAGCCGATCACCTCGATCACATCGAATCGCGGCTGCAGCTCCATGGGATTTTCACTCAGGTACAGCAGCGCAGTGCGAATGATTTTTTGCTGCTTGGCCTTCGTGACCGATTCGCGCGCCGCCATAAAGGTCTCGCGGGCGCGGGCCTTCACCTCGACAAAGGCGAGAAAGCCGTTTTTCTCCGCAATCAGGTCGATTTCGCCGAAGCGGGAGTGATAATTGGCGTCCAGAATACGGTAGCCCTTTTTCCGGAGGTAGCGGGCGGCTTCCATTTCTCCCATTTGGCCCTTCTGATTCATTGCTATGCATCCTCCTGCAAAAACTTGCGCAAAAAGCTTTTCCGGTGCACGGGAGAAACCCCGTATTTTCTCAGGCACTCATAATGGAGCTTCGTACCGTAGCCCTTGTGCTTTTCAAAAGCGTATTGTGGATACTGGCCGCTAAGCTCCAGCATGTAATGGTCGCGGCTCACCTTTGCCAGCACAGACGCCGCGGCAATGGAAGCGGAGAGGGAATCCCCCTTAATGACGGTACGGCAGGGCTTGTCTGCTTCCCGTATCGCCTTGTCGCCGTCCACCAAAATGAAATCCGGCGGGATGCACAGCCCTGCAACGGCGCGGCGCATAGCCAGAAACGTTGCATTGAGAATATTCAGCTCGTCGATCTCCTGTTCGCTTGCGCTCGCCACACAGTAAGCGGCGGCACGCTGCTGAATGACCGGGACGAGTGCCTCCCGTTTCTTTTCCGTCAGCTTTTTGGAATCGTTCAGCCCCTCGATCTGCGTGCCCAGCGGTAAAATAACAGCGGCGGCAAACACAGGGCCTGCCAGCGGGCCGCGGCCCGCTTCATCGACCCCGCAAACCGCCTGGAATCCCTCACGGACCGCCGCCTCTTCCAAAGACATATCCATTTGCTTCACGGCCTTTCCAGAGTGATGCGCCCGAGTTTGCCCGCGCGGAATTCATCCAGAAGGGTAACGGCAACCCGTTCGGTGTTTACGCTCCCTCCCGAAGCTAAGAACCCTCGTTTTCTGCCGATTTCTTCATAAATATCATATAAATCCGCATCCTCCGGCAGAGGTACGCCGTAGCGCGCGGTGACCGCCTGCGGGTAATGTTCGCGAAGGAATCCGAGCAGGCTGAACGCCAGCTCTTCCACATCCATTACCGTGTCTTTCACGGCTCCGGTAAACGCAAGGTTACGCCCCACGACCGGGTCCTCAAATTTTGGCCACAGCACGCCCGGCGTATCCAGCAGCTCGAGGCCTCCTCCCACGCTGAACCATTGGTTCCCGCGGGTGACGCCCGGACGGTCTTCCACCTTGGCCCTGGTTCCCTTTGCCATCCGGTTGATGAAAGAGGACTTCCCCACATTCGGGATACCCACCACCATGACGCGCAGAGACTTTCCTCCCATTCCCTTTGCCTTCAACTGCTCGAGCCGCTCGGAGAGCATGTCCTTCATCGTGGGGATAAAAGCCTGCAGGCCGCGACCGCTCCGGCAGTCCACCGGGAGGGCTGGAACTCCCTCTTTTTTGAATGCTTCGATCCATTCGCGGGTTGCGGTTTCATCCGCTACATCGCATTTATTCAGGAGGACCAGCCTCTTTTTATTCTGAATGAGGCCGGTCAGCTCCGGGTTGCGGCTGCTGAGCGGGATTCTCGCATCGCGGATTTCCGCAACAGCATCCACCAGTTTTAAGCTTTCTGAAATGATCCGTCGGGTTTTGGCCATATGGCCGGGAAACCACTGGATGGTCTGATTTCCGTCCATCACTGCATGCTCCCAAAATCTCTTCCGGCCTTATCGAATGGATAAATCCGGAAAATCACTTCGCCGGTGATTTCTCCCCGTTTGATCTGGCCGTATTTTGTGGTGCGGCTGTCGGCAGAATGGTTGCGGTTATCGCCCATCACGAAATAGCATCCTTCATCCACCGTCAGCGGGAAATCCACTTCGTATTTCCGATTCGTCAATTCGTTGATATAGGGCTCGTTGAGCTCTTCCCCATCTACCGTGACGATTCCCGCTTCAAAATCGATGTCGACCGTTTGGCCCTCGGTTGCGATAACACGCTTGATGATCGGCTTGTTATCGTCGTTCGCGCCGGTTTTGGCAATGACGACGATATCTCCAGGCTGGGGATCAAAAAACAACGTGGAAAGGATCAGCCTGTCACCGCCCTCGAGCGTCGGCTGCATGGACGGGCCCTCCACCACCACGATTCGGAATAAAAACGAAAAAATAACAATAACAAAAACAAGAGCGAAAACAATGGATTCTACCCATTCAAACGCTCCCAAGACCGATTTCGATTTTGTGTTCTGCACTGCGCCTTCCTGCCGATCCATAAGCGATGCCTCCATTTCCCAAAAAGTATAAC
This sequence comes from uncultured Clostridia bacterium, assembly GCA_958436475.1. Classification (GTDB taxonomy): domain Bacteria; phylum Bacillota; class Clostridia; order Oscillospirales; family Acutalibacteraceae; genus CAUBKG01. The sequence continues at coordinate 6,697 of CAUBKG010000066.1, read as the reverse complement.
ACAAAACCAATGGTATTTCAATAAAACAAAACGCAGCGCCGGGCCGGCACGGAAAAACTTGAAGCAAAAAACCGTTTCCCCCAAAAAAGCGGGCGGCCTTTCAAAAGATCCGTCCGCTCGATTTTAGCCGTTCAAATATAATTCACTTCCACCGCGCCGAAGGAAACGTTCCCGGTAATGGTGAGGAGCGGTGCGTCGGGCGCCGCCTCAACGCTGCGTTCTCCGGCATTTGCGGCGCCGATGCTGGCATGGACGTTGCTTTCCACCCGCCACCAGTTGGGGACATATATCTCAATCGAGCCAAAGTGGCAGTCAACGTAAATTTCAGCGCCTTCGGGGCAGAGCCGGGCCTGATCCAGATATATTTCCAGCGAACCGAAGGAAGCGTAAAACCGGCCCGTTTTCAAGGCGTTGGAATGCAGATATTTCGTGGAAGCGCCAAAGCTCACTTTGGCCTCGGGGTTATTATCGTCGATGCTTTCCGTCGTCCCCTGAAAACGCCCGCTGTTTTCCGGCTTGTTCTGAATTACAGGAGGGCGGCATCGAAAAATACAGCTGAAGCCGATGCTGAGCAAAACAGCCGCCGCCAGCAGAACCCAAACCGAGATGTGAATGAGGGCGAGAGGCTGCCAAAAAATTTCGTATAATAATACGAGCGGGATAAAAATCCCGAAAAAGTTCCGGTGCACAGCGCTTTGAATCATAACCGCGACCAGCAGGACAGCGCCGAGGACGCTCCAGAATCCGATGCGGACAAAATCCGTTACCTGGCTCGCGATGACAAAAACCGCCGACAGGATGAAAAACACACCCCAAAACCATTTGCTTTTTTTCATAACGTTTGTTCCTTTCTCATAAGCTGACGAAATTGACGGTAATAATTACGGGAGACGTAAACATGTTTATGGGAGTTTTGAAAGGTGACTTGACTGGATGCCGTGAGATTTCTGTTAATGGAATACACCTTTCTGCTGTTGATAATCGCCGATTTTGAAGAGCGGATAAAATACCGCGGCAGCAGCTCCTCCAGCTCGCACAGGCGGTATTTGATCCGGTAGGAATCCTTTTCCGTGTGAGCATAGATACGGCTCCCTTCCGTTTCGAAGAAAAGGATGTGTTCCACCGGAAAATAAAACTCCTGGTTTTCCTGATAGAAAACAATCTGCGCTTCCGGCGCCGACTGCTCCGTTATATACTGCTGGATTTTCCGGACGGTATCATCCACACGGCCGCAGCGAATAATCACCTCATTCTCCGAATCATCATCCACCAGCTCTATTCGAACGCGCACCCGATCGCCTCCCTCCTTCTGCATTATAATGCAGGTGTTTGCTTTTGGAAAGCGGATTGTGCTATCCGGTGCTTTTTACATGCCAAGAGGTAAAAAAAGCAGCGTAAGAAGTGATTCATTTCCGGCAGCGCCGCGTTCCTCAAAGCAAAAAATAAAAAGGCCTCCGGATAAACCGGAAGCCTTTGTGCGCAAAAATGCAATTACCGAACCTGTTCCTTCAGCTTTGCTGCCTTACCGACGCGGTCACGCAGATAATAGAGCTTGCTTCTGCGGATCTTGCCCTGGCGAACCAGCTCGATCTTCGCAACGTTCGGAGAGTGGACCGGGAACACGCGCTCCACGCCAACGCCGTAAGAAGTGCGGCGAACGGTGAAGGTTTCGGAAATACCGCTGCCCTTCTTGGCGATCACGGTGCCTTCGAACACCTGGATTCTTTCTCTCTCGCCTTCGCGGATTTTCACGTGCACCTTGATGGTGGTACCAATCTTAATGGCAGGTGCTTCTGCCTTCAGGCATTGGTTTGCCAGCTGTTTTACTGCGTCCATTCTAAAAATCCTCCTTATTATTCAGGCATTCTTACCGCATACGCTGCGCAGAGGACTACCCGCTTTAACGCCATAAATGGTATTAAACCCCGCCCGAAGCAGGCGGAACCATAAGCTAAATTATAATATCACAAATAAGGTAAAGATGCAACACCTTTTTTGGAAGAACTTTTTATAAAAACAAATTCATTTCCGCATCGTATAGATCGGTTTTATGAACCCTCTCCTGTTCTACCGGGCAGCCTGTTTCCTTTTGCAGGGCGGCGAGGATAAGGGAAGGGTTGAGCCCTCCCTGCGCGCCCGACTGCACCGTAACGGCAAGCTTTGCCTGCGATCCCTCCGGCGTAACTTCAAATGAGCGGATCATCGGCTTTATGTCAACCATTTTCATGCCGGATTTGCTCTTCTTCTCCACTTCAATCCAAGGGTCGCAAAGAAGGCTTTCCATTGCAGCGGCCGCTTCTTCTGGGCTTCTCCCTTCCATCGTGAACCAGACCTCATATCGGGCGAAACAGATATCCTTCAGTTTTCCGGCCGGCTCGCAAACGCTGCGGATAGCGAGGCCCGCCGGCATATGTTCCGAAAGGATGCGTTCGATCTCATCCAGGGGAAAATCGTCTTTTGCAAGGCGGAATTCCATGATTTCGCAGCTGCTTTCAAAGCCGAGGGAAAGCGGCTGGGCAAAGGTCAGGTACACGCGCGGGTTGAACCCCTCCGTATACCACACCGGCAGCTTCGTACGCCGCAGCACGCGGGACATGAACCGCATCAGGTCGAGATGGGAGATAAACTTCGCGGGGCCATATTTTTTAAACTGAACCCTTACGGTCTTCAAAGCAGACTCCCTCCCCCCATTTGGACGCGCCGCACCCTGCGCAGCCGCGGCGGCAGTCCGGCGTGCGCTCCGCCCTCTTCGCGCGCTCCATTTCGCGCATCAAAAAGCGTTTGCTTACGTTATAGTTCAGGTGGTCCCAGGGCAGCACCTCATCATAGGAACGCGCGCGGTTCGCGTAAAACGCAGGGTCTATCCCCGCAGTGCGGAAGGCTTCCATCCAGGTATCGAAGCGGAAGCATTCGTCCCAACCGTCCAGCCGGCAGCCGTTTTTCCACGCTTCATAAATCACCCTGGAAAGCCGCCGGTCCCCCCGGGCAAACACAGCTTCGAGAAAGCTCGTTTTCGATTCGTGATAATTGTATTTGATCTTTTTCGAGCGGATTTGGCTTGCCAAATAGCGCTGCTTTTCAAGCAGTGCCTCCATCGTATCCTGCGGGGCCCACTGGAAGGGCGTGAAGGGCTTAGGCACAAAGGAGGCCACGCTGATGGTGACCGTTACCCCCTTGCCCTTCGGCTTGTCCGGCATGTGGTAAAACAAATCCACCACCCGCTGCGCCGTTTCCGCGATGCCTTTGATATCCTCCAGCGTCTCGGTGGGCAGCCCGATCATGAAATACAGCTTGACCGAAGTGCAGCCGCCCTCGAAGGCCAGGCGGAAGGTGTTCATGATATCTTCTTCTGATACGTTTTTATTGATCGCATCTCGCAGGCGCTGGGTTCCGGCCTCGGGTGCGAAGGTGAGGCTCCCCTGCCGCACGCGCCGCACCTGCTCCATGAGCTCAGAGGAAAAGTTATCCACCCGCAGCGAAGGCAGGGCAAGATTAATTTTCTGCTCCTCCGTCCAACTGAGCATCTGGGGCAACAGGCTGTGTAAGCCCCGATAATCGCTCGTGCTGAGCGAGGAAAGGGAAATTTCATCGTATCCGCTGGATTCGCACAGGGCGCGGGCCTGGCGGTCGATTTCCTCCACGCTCTTCTCACGCACCGGGCGGTAAAGAAAGCCTGCCTGGCAGAAGCGGCACCCGCGGATACACCCGCGGAAAATTTCCTGCATCACGCGGTCGTGCACGATTTCAATATAAGGCACGACCACGCTTTTCGGGTAATAGGCGCGGTCCATGTCCTTCATGATGCGCTTGGTCACGACGGCGGGGGCGCAATCGGACGCAACGCTTTTCACGGTGCCGTCTTCCTGATATTCCACATGGTAGAGGGAGGGCACGTAAATCCCCTCGATCTGCGCGGCGCGGCGAAGAAACCGGCGCTTGCTTCCCCCCTCCGCCTTGTTCTTTTTATAAAGCTCCATCAGCTCGAGGTTTACCTCTTCCCCTTCGCCGAGAATGAAAAGATCGAAAAAATCTGCCAGGGGTTCCGGATTGCAGGCGCACGGCCCACCCGCCACCACGATGGGGTCGCTTTCCGCACGGTCGGCGGCGAATACCGGAACATGGGCCAGGTCCAGCATATTGAGGATATTCGAATAGCTCATTTCATATTGGAGCGTAAACCCGATAAAATCGAATTCGCGGATAGGGTCGCGGCTCTCGAGGGCAAACAGCGGGATATCGTGCTCCCGCATCTGCTCCTCCATATCCACCCACGGGGCAAACACGCGCTCGCACCAGATGGAAGGGTCTTCGTTCAAAAGGCCGTAAAGAATCTTCATGCCGAGATGGGACATGCCGATTTCATACGTGTCCGGGAAGCAGAAGGCAAAGCGGACCTGCACGCGTGATTTGTCTTTATACACCGCGCCGAGCTCGCCGCCCGCATACCGCCCGGGCTTTTGCACCTTTCGTAAAATTTTTTCAAAACTGCTGTTATCCATGATACCTCCGCAAAACAACAGAAAAAGGCAATCAGCGTGTGATTACCTTTGCTTTGCTTATTCTATCATACAGGAAACGGCAGAAAAATTCAATCTTTTCGTGTGAGCAGCTCGATGATGAGCATGTATACCGCCATGAGCAGAAGGGTTGGATTCTTCGGGCTTTGCAGGATGAGAAAGCCCCCCGCCGCACACAGCAGGAGCAGCGTGATAACCGAAACGGCGCGGCAGACCTTATGCGCGCGCCCTTCTCCTCCCCGCAGGCAAAGCGCGGCGTAGAGGATGCCCTGCCCGTCCAGCGAGGCGGCGGGAAGCAGCTGGAAAGCGGCTATGGAAAAATTGAGCACGCCGAAAAGCAAAAACACACCGGGGAGCGAAAAGAGGGCGGCTGCAAGGCAGGCGGATGCGCCCAAAGCCAGATTGATGAGCGGCCCCGCGGCGGAGATGAGCATCTGGTCGCGGTAAGAGACCGTGTCCGCCCCGCGGACAATGGAAATGCCGATGCAGGAGAGCACGAGGCGCTCCGGCCTTGTCCCCACGATATGCATGGCGGTGAGATGCCCGAGCTCATGCAGAAGAAAGGAAAGGAGCATATAGGGCATGAGTCCGGTGCGGTCGGTGAGCAGGAGAAAGGACATCACGCAGGCAAACCCCACGGTGATCTTGACCGGTACGCCGAAAATCCGAAATTCCATTACTCCAGCACCGGCAGGATCCATTGGGGATTCATGCGGACTCCATTCACCCTGATTTCAAAATGGAGATGCGGCCCGGTCGAATCGCCCGTGCTGCCCACCAGCGCAACCGTGTCGCCCTTCTTCACCCGGTTTCCCACCGCCAGCTTCAGCTCGCTGCAGTGGGCGTAAACGGTTTGCAGGCCGCCAGAGTGGCGAAGGATCACACACTTGCCATAGCTCCGCTTTTCGCCGGAAAACTCCACAATGCCGTCCAACGCCGCGCCGATGGGCGTGCCCTCTGCGGCGGCGATATCCGTGCCCCCATGCAGGGAATAGACACCGGTGATGGGGTGATTGCGGTAGCCGAAGGGCGAAGTGATGCGCCCCGAAACCGGCACCAGGATGGATTGGAGGCTCGAGGCCGCTTCATCCGCCCGTTCCACTCGTTTCTCCTTTTTTTCCGTATCCGCCGCATCGGTATCGGACGCCAGCGATACGAAATTCCCGGAAAACACCAGCGGATTGGAGGAAACCTCCTGCACGGCGGAATCTCCCGCGCCCACGGGGGTGTTTTCAGCCGGCGGCGTGGTGGGTTCCGGCGCGGTGGTGATTTCCACGGGCGGCGAGGTGGTGGTCTCGGCTTCGTCCATGTTGATGCCTTCTATGATACTGCTCACTGAGAGCGGAACGTCTTTTCCGAAATATTCGTTGTATTTGGCCTTGAGCGTATCGAACAGGCCGAGGTTCAGGGCGCGCACCAGCAAAATAATGATCAGAATAATGAGCACGACCACGATTTGGCTGTAAAGGTACTGATATTTTTGCTCCGCAAGCTTTTTCTGCGCCGCATTCCTCACCGAAGGCCTTTTTTCTTCCAATTCATCCATCTTCATTTCATCCTCCATTCCGTCCGGTAAACGGCTTTTCCAAAGAAAAAATCTTTGGTCCATCCGTTTTCATTCTATGTGGGACAACACCGGTTCAGAACAGAAAGAGGGCCTCTCCCCCTTCGGATGCAACAAAAAACAGCAGGAGTTTCAGCCGAAGAGCGGAGATAAAAGTGAGAAAGATAAACGGAAAACCGCGTGGAACGCGTATGGCAGAGCGGGCGCCCATTGGGCGCCCCTACGGCGGTTCCGGAAAGCGAGCGGCATGCTTAAGACCTAGCGTAGGGGCGGCCATCGGCCGCCAGCCAAAAGCAAAATTGCCGGTCTGCGGAAAGCCACCCGAAACGCACAGGGCAGAACGGGCGCCCATTGGGCGCCCCTACGGCGGTTCCGGAAAGCGAGCGGCATGCTTAAGACCTAGCGTAGGGGCGGCCATCGGCCGCCAGCCAAAAGCAAAATTGCCGGTCTGCGGAAAGCCACCCGAAACGCACAGGGCAGAACGGGCGCCCATTGGGCGCCCCTACGGTGCTCCGGGAAGCAAGCCGCACAGATTGGGCCTTCGCGTAGGGGGGGCCAAAAGGCCGCCCGCGAAAGCAAAATTGCCCGCCCGCAGAAGGCCATGCAGAATGCACAG
>CAUBKG010000065.1 GCA_958436475.1 uncultured Clostridia bacterium | reverse complement strand
AGGGGCACCGGTCGCCGCCCCCACGGGTGGCGTGGGTTGAAATTTCGGCAATCTCCTCCTTGTGTGCCTCACGGTAGTCGCCGCCCCCACGGGTGGCGTGGGTTGAAATAGTCGCTTCCCGAAAAAATAGGGTACGCGGTAGGCGTCGCCGCCCCCACGGGTGGCGTGGATCCAATTAACTTTACTTTATTATGGAGGAAAAGAATGAAAAAAGTATTCGGTGCGATTGGTAGCGCGCTTGGCTACCTTATGCTGTTTCTGGGAGTGCAGTTTGTGGTTTCCCTCCTGATTATGCTTGTAATTATTATCCAGACTGTGCTGGGCGCAATGCCTTACGGATACGGCAATGAATTCTATCTCATATCTGAAGCGATGGATGCGATATTTGGCTCCATGATGCTGATTGCGCTCCTTTCCGACGTGATAACGGTTTTGGTCCTATGGCTCATCTTTTTCTGCCGCAGAAAAAGCTTTTTGGGAGAAACCCAGATTTGCAGGTTCCCGGTCGGCGGCATTGTCCCGATTGTTTTATTTGGATTTTCTGCTAATATCTTGGTATCCTTTCTTCTTTCGATTGTTCCGCTGCCGCAGTCCTGGCTGGATTCTTATTTTCAAAATGTCTCCCTGGTTGTAAATGATAAGGGCATTATCGCGTGGATTGCCGCTGTAGTGGCGGCCCCTATTGCGGAGGAGCTAATTTTCCGCGGACTGATCTACACAAGGCTCAAGCGCGCAATGCCGTCGGTTTTAGCCGCTGTTATCTCATCTTTGCTGTTTGGGATTGCACACGGAACGATTCTTTGGGCCATTTCTACGTTCCTTATCGGCATGCTGCTAATATGGCTGTTCGAAACGTTCCATTCCCTGCTTGCCAGCATCCTTGCGCACAGTGCGTTGAACCTCATTGGCATGCTGCCCTACTTTGATAATGAAATGTCCGATACGGAAGGGGGGATATGGTTTGCCGCCAGCCTTCTGGTGTTTGCTGCTTCCGCGGTATGGGTCATACTATTCATGCGGAAAAAGAAAAGCGTACCTTTGGCGGGCCTGCAAGAAGGGAATAGGAGCCCTGCGGCGGAAGAAAGCGAGGCTTAAAAGAAAAAGCAGCTGCATAAATATGCAGCTGCTTTTGCAATTTATTTCTCATAAGAGAAAGTAAAAATATTTTCACGCAGTAATTTTTATTGAATTTAGGATAATGAAAGAAGAGAATCTCCATATATCTTATTGTAAAAGATCTCGTAAAGGGTATCGGCAAGTCCGGCGGGTTCCACACCGCCTTCTGCCAGCTGGTGAAGGATCTTTTTCGCGGAATCGTATGTAAGACCAAGGTGGATTTTTACGGTTTTACCCTTGCCGGGCTCTGAAATTTTCATTAACTGAAAGCCGTAACCATCATGATTGTGAATCATTTCGTAATCCGTATCCTGTGTCTTAATACATTCATTTGTATCGGAGTCACAAAACAGTTGCAATAGATTACCTCCTTATAAATAGGCATACGTGAAAATATTTATTCGAGAATATTATACTTTATTTTGATGAAGTAGTAAATTATGTATCTACACGAAAAAGAGCACTACATTTTGGATGATTGTTACAAAAATATCAAAACTGCCACAATATACAGAACTTTTTAGTTATAAAAGTAACAACTTGTTTGTAGAGCGGAATATCGAAAGAACAACCGAACAAAAATAGAATACCACAAACAAACTGGAAAATTTTGGCGAATCGCTGCGGGAGAAAAATTTTTTATTTGTGCAGAAATAAGGCCGGCCCTTCATGGCCATATACCGATTGGCAGGAGGGAAAAACTGTTGTTGTAAATACCGGTCAACTCTTGTATAATATGAATGAAAATCCATGGATCAAGGAGGAAATTTTATGACAGTTCGCGATATCATTCCGATTCTGCAGGCTGAAGTCGTATGTGGGGAGGAGCTTCTCGATACGGAAATCCGATCGGTATGCGGAAGCGATATGATGAGTGACGTTTTGGCGTACGTGAAAGACCAGTCTGTCCTGCTGACCGGGCTCGTGAATCCCCAGGTGGTGCGCACCGCAGAAATGATGGATATGCGCTGTATCGTATTTGTCCGGGGAAAGTCGCCGGATGAAAGCATCGTGAAACTCGCCGAGGAAAAAGAAATCGTGCTTTTAAAAACGCCTTACCGTATGTTTCCCGCCTGCGGACTGTTATATGAAAGCGGCTTACGGGGGAACTGAGTATGAGCGAGGCAGTTAAATTATCCTTCGAAGTCCCCGGAGACGATTTTACCCGCGCGGGAGAAGCTTCCGGCACCGTAAAGCGGACGCTGAAAAAGCTGGGCTTTAGCGGGGAATTGGTTCGCCGGGTTTCGATTGCCATGTACGAAGCGGAAATCAATATGGTGATCCATGCGCACGGCGGTGAGATCGAAGTTTCCATCTGCCCGGAGGAAATCAAAATCGACCTCATCGACCACGGCCCCGGCATTCCCAATGTGGAGCTGGCGATGCGGGAGGGCTACAGCACCGTTCCGGATACCGTCCGTTCGCTTGGATTCGGCGCGGGCATGGGGCTTCCCAATATCAAAAAATACTCTGACGATATGCTGATCGACACGGAAGTGGGCGTGGGAACAACGCTCCATCTGACCTTCCGTAACTGACTGGCCGTATCCGATCGAAAAGAGGGAGTGGCGAATTGAATACATATTTTCACTCGGTCACGCTCGATACCGATAAGTGCAAGGGCTGCGTGAACTGCATCAAATCCTGCCCAACGGAAGCGATCCGGGTGCGAAACGGAAAAGCCTATATTATATCAGAGCGGTGTATCGACTGCGGCGAATGCATCAAGGTTTGTCCGAACCACGCAAAAAAAGCGAGCTACGACCCGCTTTCCCTGATGGATAAATTTGAATATAAAATTGCACTTCCGGCGCCGGCACTGTATGGCCAGTTCAATAATCTGGATGATATCGACCTTGTGCTGAACGGTCTGATTGCCATCGGGTTCGACGATGTATTCGAGGTCTCCAAGGCCGCGGAGCTCATTTCCGATGCTACGAGGCGCATCATGCACGAGGGGCTGGTGAAGAAGCCGGTCATCAGCTCGGCCTGCCCGGCGGTCAACCGGATCATCCGGGTCCGTTTTCCCGACCTGTGCGATAACGTGCTGCCCATTCAGGCTCCCATGGAGCTGGCTGCGGCGCTCGCCAAAAAGGAAGCGCATAAGAAAACGGGGCTGCCGATGGAAAAGATCGGCGCGTTTTTCATATCTCCCTGCGCGGCGAAGGTGACGGATGTGAAAAAACCGATCGGCAGGAAGGAATCCAAGGTAGACGGCGTGTTTGCCATCAGCGATATGTTCCCCTTCCTGTTCAATGCCATGACGAAGGTGGACAAGATCGAACCCTTTTCCGCTTCCGGCATCATCGGCGTGGGGTGGGCCAGCAGCGGGGGTGAATCCTCCGCGCTCCTCAATGAGAAGTATTTGGCGGCAGACGGCATCCAGAATGTCATTCGCGTGCTGGAGGATATTGAGGACGAAAGCCTCAGTGAGATCGATTTTATTGAACTGAACGCCTGCTCCGGCGGCTGCGTGGGCGGGGTGCTCACGGTGGAAAACCCCTATGTGGCTAAGGCCCGCATCCAGCGGCTGCGCAAGTATCTGCCGGTTGCCTGTAACCATATTGAAGGCCACATTCCGAAGGAAATCCCGTGGAGCGTGCCGCTCGAATACAATTCCGTGCTGAAGCTCGCGGAAAACCTGGGGGATGCGGTCAGCATCATGGCGGAGATCGACCGGGTGGAGCACACCCTTCCGGGAATCGACTGCGGCTCCTGTGGGGCGCCCTCCTGCCGGGCGCTTGCCGAGGATATCGTGAGGGGAGAGGCAAGCGTTAACGACTGCGTTTTCAAGCTGCGCGACCAGATGGAGCGTTTGGCCAAGCAGATTTCCGAAATCAACGATTACATTCCGGCACCCTTCCGGAAAACGGAAGAGCCGGAGAAGGAGAAGAAAAAATGACGGTTCAGGAGTTGGCAGAGGCGCTTTCAAGCCGTATTGAAGGGGGAGAGGACCTTTCCCGTGAGATTACAGGAGGGTATTGCGGAGACCTGCTCAGCTGGGTGATGGGGCGTGCGAAGAGCGGAGACGCCTGGATTACCATCATGGGCAACATCAACTCCATTGCCGTGGCAACGCTGGCGGATGTGGCCTGTATCGTGCTCGCGGAAAACGCGCCATTGGAAGAAGACGCGCTCCTCCGGGCAAAGCAGCAGGATATCCCCATTCTGCGCTCGGAGCTTCCGGCTTATGAGATTGCCTACCGCCTGTTTCAGGCGCTGCCGGTATGAACCGGCTGTATTACGACCTTCACCTCCATTCCTGCCTGTCTCCCTGCGGGGATGAAGACATGACCCCCTTTAACCTCGTGAACATGGCGAAGCTCAACGGGCTGGACGTAATCGCCCTCACCGACCATAATTCCTGCAAAAACTGCGCGGCCGCCATGGCGGCGGGCAGGGAAGCGGGCCTCACGGTGATTCCCGGGATGGAGCTGTGTACGTCGGAAGAAATCCATATCGTCTGTTTGTTTCCGTCTCTCCGGCAGGCCATGGACTTTGATGCGGCTGTGGAAAAAAGAATTGTTCCGGTAAAAAACAAGCCGGAGATTTTTGGCGAACAGTTCTTATACGATGAAAACGACCATATAATTGGCAGGGAGGACAACCTCCTGATCATGGCCACGGCCATCGGCGTTTATGAAGTGATTTCCCTGGTGGAAGGCTGCGGCGGCTTTTGTTATCCCGCGCATGTAGATAAAGCGGCCAACAGCATCACGGCCTGCCTCGGCGACCTGCCGGAGGATATCGGGTTCCAAGCCGCCGAGCTTTCGTTCCGGGCAAACTGGGAGAAGGTGAAGGAACAGTATCCGGTCTTAAAAAAAATGCTCCTGCTTTCGAGCAGCGATGCGCATTATCTCGAGCATATCGCAGAGCCCCGGCACACGCTGGAGGCGGTGGAAAACACCCCGGAGGGAATCCTTTCCTCTCTTCGGAGGGCAGCTTCCGTCAGCTTTTGTTAATGAATTAACAAAGTGCACAAAAAATTTGTTTTTTAGGCGAAAAACCTTGTGTTATCTCTGGATTTTTGTCTTTTGGTCTGATATAATATTTGAAGCTTGTGTCAATTTCTGTCGGCATGGGCTTTGTGCTTTACATCCGCAAGGAGGAGTAATAGGAATGCAAAAAGTAAAAAGCAATTTGCCGTTTAACGGTACGAAGGAGCAGGAGCAGCAGCTGAAGGAAGCCATTGAGCAGATGAAGGGCGAAAAGGGCGCTCTCATGCCGGTCCTTCAGAAAGCGCAGGAGATTTACGGCTATCTTCCGACCGAAGTCCAGCAGATGGTTGCAGAGGGCCTGGATGTGCCGCTGGCAGAGGTTTATGGCGTATCCACCTTTTACGCTATGTTCTCTCTCAGCCCCAAAGGCCGGTACAACATCTCCGTTTGCCTTGGAACCGCCTGCTATGTTAAGGGAGCCGGCGAGCTTCTCGCCACGCTGTGCGAACGCCTTGGCATCGACCCGGACGGCTGCACGCCGGACGGTAAGTTTTCCTTGCAGGCCTGCCGCTGCATCGGCGCTTGCGGATTAGCACCCGTGCTGACAATCAACGATGAGGTTTACGGCCGTCTTACTGCCGACGATATCGACGGCATCCTCGCCCGATATACGGATTGATTTCTTATGCTGGAACTTTCGCTGAACGTGCTGGACGTTGCAGAAAACTCGGTCTCGGCCGGAGCAGATGTGATTACGATAACCGTGGAGGAAGAACGCCCGCGGGATCTGCTTACCATCACCATTCTCGATAATGGCCGCGGGATGACGCCCGAGCAGATAAACAGGGTCTGCGACCCGTTTTACACCACCCGAACCACCCGCAAGGTGGGGCTTGGGGTGCCGCTTTTCAAAATGGCGGCGGAAATGTCCGGCGGAAGCTTTTCGATCGAATCGGAGCTTTCGAAGTACACGAAGGTGACTGCGTCGTTCGGCCTCAGCAATGTGGACCGTATGCCGCTCGGCGATATGGCTTCCACCATGTGCTCTCTGATCGGGTGCAACCCGACGATCCGCTTCATTTACCGCTGCCGGGTGGATGAAAAGGCATTTACCCTCGATACCGACGAACTCAGGCAGACGCTGCAGGATGTCCCGCTGAACGAGCCGGAGGTCCTTCAGTGGATTCGGGAATATATTCATGAAAATACGGAAGAAATCCATGGAGGTGCTTAGATTTGAAAAGCCTAGCAGAACTTCAGGCCATTAAGGAAAAAGCAAAAGAACGGTTGAACGTAAGGGATACGGACGATCATCAGATCCGCGTGGTTGTGGGTATGGCTACCTGCGGGATTGCGGCGGGAGCCCGCCCGGTGCTGAACGCGTTTGTAGATGAAATTGCAAAACGCAAGCTGAACCATGTAACCGTTTCCCAAACGGGATGTATCGGTATCTGCCAGTTCGAACCGGTTGTGGAAGTGTTTGAGCCGACCGGCGAAAAGGTGACCTATGTGAAGATGACTGAGGAAAAGGCGAAACGCGTGGTGGCCGACCATCTGGTAAACCACAACGTCGTCACGGAATACACCATCGGCAGCTATACCGATAAATAAAAGGAGGAAACCCCATGTATCGTGCTCATGTACTGGTCTGCGGCGGTACCGGCTGTACCTCTTCGGGCAGTGAACAGATTATTGAAAAGCTCCACTCTGAAATAGAGAAAAACGGGCTGAAGGAAGAGATCAACGTTGTCCGCACGGGATGCTTCGGCCTCTGCGCGCGCGGCCCGATCATGATCGTATATCCGGAAGGAACGTTTTATTCTATGGTTCAGGAAGAGGATGTTCCTGAAATCGTGAGCGAGCATCTCCTCAAGGGCCGCATCGTAGAGCGCCTGCTGTATCATGAAGACAAAACCGATGAAACCATCACCTCGCTCTCGGAAACGCCCTTCTATAAAAAACAGCTCCGCGTTGCCCTGCGCAACTGCGGCGTGATCAACCCGGAAAATATCGAAGAGTATATTGCTTACGACGGCTATTCTGCTTTAGGCAAATGCCTCACCGAATATACGCCGGAACAGGTAATCGGAATCATTAAAGATTCCGGCCTGCGCGGCCGCGGCGGCGGAGGATTCCCCACCGGCCGCAAGTGGGAGCTCGCGGCAATGAACAAGGCAGACCAGAAATATGTTTGCTGCAACGCCGACGAAGGCGACCCCGGCGCGTTTATGGACCGTTCCGTTCTGGAAGGCGACCCGCACGCCGTGCTGGAGGCGATGGCCATTGCCGGCTATGCAATCGGTGCATCGCAGGGCTATATTTACGTCCGCGCGGAGTATCCTATCGCGGTCAAGCGCCTCAATATCGCTATTGAGCAGGCGAAGGAACTGGGCCTCCTCGGCAAAAATATCTTTGAAAGCGGCTTTGATTTCGATGTGGAAATCCGTCTCGGCGCGGGCGCGTTTGTCTGCGGCGAGGAAACCGCTCTGATGACCTCCATTGAAGGCAACCGCGGCGAGCCGCGTCCCCGTCCGCCTTATCCGGCGGTCAAGGGCCTGTTCGGCAAGCCGACCATTCTCAACAACGTGGAAACCTATGCGAATATCCCACAGATCATCTTAAAGGGAGCCGACTGGTTCGCTTCCATGGGTACGGAAAAGTCCAAGGGTACCAAGGTGTTCGCGCTGGGCGGCAAGATCAACCACACCGGCCTTGTGGAAATCCCGATGGGAACCACTCTTCGCGAGATCGTGGAGGAGATCGGCGGCGGCATCCCGAACGGCAAGAAGTTCAAGGCGGCGCAGACCGGCGGGCCTTCGGGCGGATGCATTCCGGCGGAGCTTATCGATACGCCGATCGATTACGATAACCTCATTTCCATCGGTTCCATGATGGGCTCGGGCGGCCTCATCGTTATGGATGAAGACAACTGCATGGTCGATATCGCGAAGTTCTTCCTCGACTTCACCGTTGACGAGTCCTGCGGAAAATGCAGCCCCTGCCGGATCGGTACCAAGCGCCTGCATGAGATCCTCGAAAAAATCACGAGCGGAAACGGTACCCTTGAGGATCTGGACAAGCTGGAAGAGCTCTGCTATTACATAAAAGACAATGCTCTGTGCGGCCTCGGCCAAACGGCTCCAAACCCGGTGCTTTCCACGCTGAAGCGTTTCCGCGAGGAATATGTGGCTCACGTGGTGGATAAGAAATGCCCGGCCGGCGTCTGTAAGTCGCTTCTTTCTTATAAGATCGTCGCGGAGAAATGTAAGGGCTGTACGGCCTGCGCGAGAGCGTGCCCGGTGGGCGCGATCTCCGGTTCCGTCAAGCAGCCGCATGTGATCGATACTTCCAAGTGCATCAAGTGCGGCGCCTGCATGGAAAAATGTAAATTCGCCGCAATCATCAAGGAATAAGAAAGGAGTGTGCTGCTAAATGAGTAAAATGGTCAATATCAAAATTAACGGTATGCCCCTTACGGTTCCGGAAGGCACCACGATTCTGGAGGCTGCCCGCAGCGCCAACATCAATATCCCGACGCTGTGCTTTTTAAAGGACATCAACGAAATCGGCGCATGCCGCATCTGCCTCGTGGAAGTTAAGGGAGCGAGGGCTCCGGTTGCTTCCTGCGTATACCCTGTATACGAGGGGATGGAGTGCTTTACCAACACGCCGAAAATTTTAAATTCCCGCAAGACCACGCTGGAGCTGATCCTTTCCACCCACGAATGCAAGTGCCTTTCCTGCGTGCGCGGAGGCGATTGCGAGCTGCAGCGCCTGTGCAAAGATTATGGTGTGGAGGATGCCGCCCGCTTTGAGGGCACGAATCCTCATTACGAGCTGGATGAAACCACAGCGTATATTTCCCGCAACAACAATAAATGCGTGCTTTGCCGCCGCTGCGTGGCGGAGTGCGAGCATCAGGGAGTCGGTGTGATCGGCACCAATGACCGCGGCTTCGATACCCATGTCGGCTGTGCGTTCGACCAGGAGCTCGGCAGCGTTGCCTGTATCGGCTGCGGCCAGTGCGTGGCCGTCTGCCCGACGGGCGCCCTCGTAGAACAGGATAACACGGCCCGCGTTTGGGAAGCGCTGGCTGATCCGGAAAAGGTCGTTGTGGTCAATACCGCGCCTGCAGTTCGCGTAACGCTCGGCGAATGCTTCGATATGCCGATCGGCACCAACGTTCGCGGCAAGATGGCCGCCGCCCTGCGCCGTCTCGGCTTCGATAAGGTTTTCGATACCGATTTTGCCGCAGACCTCACCATCATGGAAGAGGCCAATGAATTCCTCGACCGAGTCAAGAACGGCGGAAAGCTTCCGATGATCACCTCCTGCTCGCCCGGATGGATCAAATACTGCGAGCATTATTTCCCGGAATTCATCCCGAACCTTTCCACCTGCAAATCTCCGCAGCAGATGTTCGGCGCCATCACCAAAACGTATTATGCGGAGAAGATGGGGCTCGATCCGAAGAATATCTTCGTGGTAAGCGTTATGCCCTGTATTGCCAAGAAATTCGAGATCACGCGTGACCATCAGGACGCTTCGGGTTACCCGGATACCGACGTTTCCATCACCACCCGTGAGCTTTCCCGCATGATCAAGCGTGCCGGCATCCGCTTTGAGGAACTGCCGGATGAAGAGTTTGATAACCCGCTCGGTATGTCCACCGGTGCGGCTTCCATCTTCGGTACCTCGGGCGGCGTTATGGAAGCGGCCCTGCGTACGGCGGCCGAATGGCTGGAAAACAAGCCGCTGGAAGATGTGGAATTCACGGCTGTCCGCGGGCTGGATAACATCAAGGAAGCGGTTTACCATATTGCGGGCATGGATGTGAAGGTTGCCGTCACCAGCGGCACCAAGAACGCAAAGGAACTGCTCCGCAGGGTGGAGAATGGAGAAGCCGATTATCATTTCATCGAAGTCATGGGCTGCCCGGGCGGCTGCATCAACGGCGGCGGCCAGCCGTATCAGCCGGCGTCTGTCCGTAATTTTGTGGACGTCAGGGGGCTTCGCAGCAAGGCGCTTTATGCCGATGACGAGAGCATGGCTATTCGAAAGTCCCATGAGAACCCGGCAATCAAGGAACTGTATGCAGAGTATCTCGGAGAACCGGGAAGCCACAAGGCGCATGAAATCCTCCACACGGAGTATACCGCGCGTCCGAAGTATTGATTAAATAAATAGGCAAAAGCCCCGTTCGTGCAGCGTCAGCTGTTGAACCGCGCCAGATTGTACGGACAGCACAAAAAAGTCCCGATGCAGGAAATAT
>CAUBKG010000064.1 GCA_958436475.1 uncultured Clostridia bacterium | reverse complement strand
CTTCATCTGATTTCAACCCACACCCTCCGCGTGGAGGGTGACGATCATCCGCCCCCATAGCCCTACCGAAGCTCGCTATTTCAACCCACACCCTCCGCGTGGAGGGTGACTTGCTCTCCGTAGCCTGATCCCCATACTTTTTTCATTTCAACCCACACCCTCCGCGTGGAGGGTGACCAGGGTAAAAAAGCACTGGCTCAGTGTCACACGATTTCAACCCACACCCTCCGCGTGGAGGGTGACTCATCCCAGCGGTACAGCCCAAACTCACGGATGATTTCAACCCACACCCTCCGCGTGGAGGGTGACCTTAAATTAGCGATAACATTTCTGGATTGCTCGATTTCAACCCACACCCTCCGCGTGGAGGGTGACAGCAAAACCGCACAAATCGCACCCCGGAATTTTAGGAAGAACAAACAGGTTTTCTCCTGTCCGCTGGAAATTGACCGTCACAGTTCCGGTGAAAGTGTGCCGTTTTGGCTTTTTTGATACAAAAGCACGGTGCGAAGCAGGCGGGGATTCTCCGACCGCTTGTGCTTCGCACCGGACGCTTTTATACCATCAGCACGCCTTCCGCTTCGTAGGAAGCCTTCGCGCCGATATGCTTTACCTTCGTTTCGTAGCGATTGCCGAGAAAATAGAAACGGAGGCTGTCTTTTTCCGGATCGATCAGCAGCTCCAGCGTGTGCTGGACCTGCACGCACTGTGCGGAATCCAGAATGCATTCAAACACGGAATTCTGCACGCGCTGCCCGTAATTCACACACTGCTTCGCAACCTTGCGAAGCCGTTTTTTGCCCGCCGCATCCTCCGTGTTCACATCATAAGTAATCAGCACCAGCATAAAATCGACCTCACTTCCATAAAAACGGGGGATATTCGTCGATATCTCCCCGCAGGCAGCGTGCCAGCAGAAGCGCCTGTACATGAGGCACGAGGCCCCACGGCATTTTTTCCTCCAAAAACGGATGGGTGATGGTCTCTCTCTTTTTCTCCTGCCAGGCGGATATCACGGTCTTTCGCCCTGCTTCTCCCAGCAAAACGGCTCCGTTTTCCCTCTGCTCGAACGCCCCGGGGCTCAGTTTCCGGTTGTTGATGAGCGTGACGGCAAAGCGGTCGGCATATGCCCCGCGCAGCTCCTCCATCAGGTCGAGCGAGAGCGACGCACGGCCGGGGCGGTCCCTGTGCAGGAAGCCGACATAGGAATCGAGACCCACGCTTTCGAGCGCCGACGCGCAGTCGTGTGCAAGCAGGGTATAAACGAAAGAGAGCAGGGCGTTGATACGGTCGAGCGGAGGCCGGCGGTTTCGCCCCTCAAAGCGGAACGCCTCTTTATTCTGGAGGATGAGCTCATCGAACACTTCAAAATACCGTGATGCAGTCTCTCCCTCGAGCCCCCGGAGCCGTTCGGCCCCCGGGCATTCGGCAATTTCGCGGAGGGTGCGCGCCAGACTTCCGGACACATCTTTCAGCCTCGGCACATCCACCCGCATAGCGTGGTCCCGCGTGGCGCGTTCGAGCACCCACCGGCAGTTATACACCTTGCCGATGAGAAACCCCCGCGCCAGCCGACAGCTTTCGGAGGGATCGTCCGCCGCGCGGTACTGCCTCCGGCGGAGGAGCACGTTTCCCCGCGATTCTCCGCACACCCGCGCCAAAAAACGCCCATTGGGAGAAAGGAAGCTGAGGGCAACGTCCCGCTTCGCACAGGCTCCCATCAGCGCGGGGCTCGCTCCCCTATATCCAAAATACAGGATGCTTTCCAGCGTGTGCAGGGGAAAACGACCGAGCGTGTCTTCCCCGCGGAGAATGACGATGTTTTCGCCGTCCAGCGTTAAATAGCTGTCTTCCGTCAGCACAAACAGGGTGTTGAGCAGCCGCCTCATGCTTCATCCTCCTCGCAGAGATGTTCTTGAATATACCGGGCGGCGGAAGGGTTCCGGCACAGCTTCGGAAGGCCTTGCTCCGCCACCGAGCAGGCGGCGCAGGCGCGTGTGGGCCGGCACTTTGGGGTGTGCCCCCGCCGGTACAGGCCGTGCATTTCTTCGAGCATCTCCCGCACCCGCCCGCGCAGCTCCGGGGTGAATTCCACTTCCTGCCTGCGGCGGGTCTCGCCGTAATACAAGTATCCCTTCGGAACCGGACTGGCGAGCATTTCCTCGAGGCACATCGCTTCGCCGCAGAGCTGCAGCTCGTCTGCATCGTGCGCCTTCGGCTTTCCTCGCTTGTATTCCACCGGGAGGGGAATCCATGTTCCCTCCCGCCCGCGAAGGGGCACCCCCTCAGGGGACGAATGGAATTCCACCACATCGCATGCGCCCGTGACCCCGAGTGCATAGGAAACGATGCGCAGCCCCCGGCATACGATCAGCCCGCCGCGCTTTTCGGTGAGCTCGCCGTCGTGCGCCCGTTCGTGCAGGATTTCCCCCTCCGCCGTCCATCGGTTTTCCGCCCATGCCTGCTCGAGGTGGATCAGAGCCCACTGCCTGCGGCAGAAGGCGAAATGCTGAAGCCCCGAAAGCAGAAGCAGCTCTTCCTCGGTATACATGGGTTCAGATCATGCGGGTGCAGGTGACGCCCTCGGGGAGCCCCTCCTCCTGCACGCTCACTTCATAGTCCGCATAGCAGCGGGCAGGCTTTTCCGAATCCTTCCGGCGGACGGAAACGGTTTCAAACAGCCGGTGGGCCGGGGCGTTGCCCAGCTCCGATTCGTGGCGGAAGACGATCAGCTCGCGCACCGCCATTTTGCCGCGCGCCGCGGAACGGTCGTTTTCAAACATGTTGATGATCGCTTCCCACAACAGGGCGAGGTCGTCCTCTGAAAAGCCGGTTACGCGCTGGGCTAGATTGGCCGAAACATAGCCCTCCGCGCGGTAAAGCGCATAGGGGACGATATGCTTGCGGCCCATTTCAGTTCCTTTTCGCTCCGCATCCGCCTCGGTGGTGATGGCGATACGCGTAATGGTGACTTCGTTCGGCACGATGGGGTCGACCGAGCGCGCAAAGCTGAGCTGCACCGGGCCGCGCACCTGCCCGCAGTTGAGTGCGGCCTTGGTGAAGGTGGTCATCACCGCGCCGAAGGTACGGATATCGTAAAAATTTTCGCACATGAAATTGCGGATTCTTTCATCGATATGTTCATCTTTTTTCTTCGCTTCCTTGATGCTCTTTTCATCCACACCCACATATGCATATGCTTCCGCATCGCTTCGGTTGAGGGGTACGCCTTCCTTGATGTAGATCCGGCAGCCGGCTCGATCGCCGCGCGCGAGCTCCACATAATTGCGGATCTTCCTCTTGAGGCAGACGTCCGTTACGAGGCCGTAGCCCGTTTCGGGGTCGATGCGGGGCATGTTGCCCGCGTCGGGATCGCCGTTGGGGTTGCCGTTCTCCACTTCGAACAGGATGACAAATTCATAGCGGTTCTTGATTGGTTCAGACATTTATTTTTCCTCCTTTTTTGCCGCACCGGCGAAATTCGCTTCCGTCTGATGATAATATCCGATGTAAAACGTTCCCTGCTCCTCGAGGGTCATATGGCTCGGGAGCGTGCGGTCGATGCGCCCGATGAGGTCTGTCAGCTGCTTGCTGAAATTGACCGCGAGGCCGGGCTTCTCCCGCTTTACGACCTTCAAATGGTTGCCCGACAGCCGCATGAGCACGGGAAAAACGGCGCCCGGCGTTGCGCAGGCGGAGTTGAAGTAACGGTCCTTGATGGTGGTGTTGAGATTCGGCAGCGCCGCCCTTTGAATGGATTCCAGCACGGCGAACAGCCGGCCGAGCACATAGGGCAGATACCGGGTTTCTTCATCGAGTCGCTCGAGTTTGGATTGCACGGTGATTACCTCCTTGAAGCCTATATTTTGTGTTTCCGACCGTTTCAGTAAAACAGCCTTTAAAATGGCCGCCTGGCCTCTTGTGATATTGTGTTCGGCGCGGATGCGCATGAACGCCCCGTTCCACAGAGCCTCGGGGTAGTTCGTATCGCCGAGGACCGCGCGGTATAAAGCGCCCGAAAGCAGAGGCGGCGCGGATTTATCCTTGGAATTTTTATTGACCGTTTCATATAAGAGCCGGCCGATGGAAAGGTATTTCGCCTTATCGTACGGCGGGCGGACGATTTCGAGGCGGGTATAATGCTTTTGAATGTTTTTTATCATATCGCCGAAATCGTTCTGATAGAAAAAGCGCACCGAAATGCGCGCGGCGTTCGGGGAAAGGCCGAGCACGTAAAAGGGCGTGGAGGGGTCGATATCCTGCCCGTCGTATCGAGCCACCTCTCCATTCGAAAGCTGATTCATGATATACTCGAGGTCGTTTTCGGTAAGCCGCGAGCCGGGCGCTCCCGGTGCTTCCACCTCTCCGAACACATCCTGGTAGGCGGGCTCCGCCCCCTTGGCCCAGAAAACCACGGTGGCGCCGCCCATCACGCGGACATGCCTGCGGTCGGCCAGCAGATAGTTCAGCGCGGAGGTATAGGCGAACGCAGTATGCTCGCCCACCGGGGCGTTATAGCTCTGCTCCTTTCCATACGATTCAAACGCTGGTGCGTTGAACGATACGAGCGAAGCACCGCTCGACTGGGCGTCCTTCACGCCCTTGATGGAAGCGTGCAGCCGAGCAATGGGAGCCCGCTTGCCGGTGACCATGCAGCAGCCGAGGGGAGCGTCGCTTGCCCGCTGGCGGTAAGCGTTCCACGCGGCCTGCGCGCCCGCGTCGTCTGAAACGAACCGGCCCGCGAAGCGGAACACGCCCATCCCGCCCTTCAGCTCCTCCAGGTGCTCCCTCAGGAGAGGATTCTCCGCCGCCTTCTCCGGCTCCCAGCGCTCAAAAAACGCCAGCACCGCCCGGGCGGCGGGGCTGCCCGCCCCTTCGAGCACTTCCCGGTGCAGGCTGCGGCTCGCTTCATAGCACCGGAGCGCCCGCTCCGGCTTCCCGGCGGTATCCAGCCCCAGAAAATAGGCCGCGGTGTCGCACAGGAAATAAGGATGCACGCCGGAAGATCGCCCGTCCTGATACGGGACCTCCAGTGTGAGCGGCACCTCCACGGTTTTTTTGCCCCGCATCTCGTTCGTTTTGAGGGGCATCACGTCTTTCAGCTCGCCCTCCGGGCCCAGCACCAGCGCGAACACGGCCTTTGCGCCGCCATAACCCTCTTTGGCGATTTTTCCCTTTTTGGCCAAGTCCTCATACAGCTCAGCCAGCGCGCCCAGTATCATCGAACCACCTCGCAGTTCCTGAGATCCAGCACACCGTCGCGCAGCACCGCGTGAAAGAAGGTGGGCTCTATATTTTCCGGGTCGGTGTAGTCCATGTCAAAAAGCATATACCCAAGGTCCTGCTCCTTCCGGAGAGACGCATCCGGCTGCTCCCCTTCCTGAAAATGGGCAAAGTGCGCAGGAAATTCCCTCACGCCGAGATACGGTTGTGTAAAGCATTGCCCCTTTTCAATCCGCCTGCGCATAATATCCTGGAACTTGCCGGGGTTATCGCTGGGGTTCGCGCGGTCGGTCATGATAAAATGGGCGTCGATCACATAAGCCACATCCTTCAGCACCATGGCGGCGCGCTGCTGGATATCCTCCCCTCTATTGATATAAAGCGGCTTCAGGTTCCCCATCATGACGGAACGCACGCTGCTGGCCAGGATTTTGGATTTCATCTCGTTCCGGCGGATGTTGGTGTAACGGATGGGTTTCAGCACCGTGATGCGGTCTACCACCCAGCGCAGACCCGGATGATAATAAATTGCATCCAGAATCCCGCGGGCGGCGGATGGCGTCATCACCGGATACGAAACCTTCTCCACCTTGAGCTCTGCCCGGGTGAACAGGGCATAATCGCCCCACACCCTCAGTTGGATTGCCACTTCCTATCACTCCTTTCTGTTGTTTGATTCCAAAGCGGACGGATGCCGGCATATTTTTTCTTGTTCCGCCCTAAAAGCACTTGTTTTTACAATATTTTTCTTATAGTATAATTATACGATTTAATTCCTATATTTCAATATTTAGTTACATAAATACCATACAAACTTTTACTTGGTTTCTTGTTTATTGTGTGAATTATATTCACAATATTTCGTTGCTTTTCCCCCTTCCCCGTGCTATAGTGAGGGCAGGTCGGGGGAGAGAAGCGCTCCCTCGTGGGTTGAAATAACATCTAGTTCCATACAGGAACTCCTACGACGCGGCGGCGGGGCTTTTCCCCGCCGCCGCGCTTTTGTTGTCAAAGCATCCAGGCGCGGCCCCCCTCCGCCCGGAGGGAAAGGCCGGTTTCGTCGCTGTAAAGCTTCAGGTCGCAGAGCGCCGCCAGATCCCCCTCCAGCTGCTCGGCGCAGCCCGACCGGATAAGCTCCTCAAAATGCCGTTCATGCACATCCACCATATAGGCCCCCATCCGCCGCATGAGCGAACGGGAGGGGCCCTTATCCCGGTATTCCTCCAGCAGCGTTTCCGCTTTCTCTTCTTTCGGGATAAACACCTGCCGCATATCCGATTCGATCAGGCGGAATTCCTCCGCCACATGTTTTAGGGGGCATAGGCCGCCGTTATAGCCGTATTCCAACATGTCCACGATCCCTTTGCGGTCGAGCCCGCCGCCCCGGATATCGTGCAGGGCATCAAAATACGCTTCGATGGCTTCGGGCGAAGCAATATCGGGAAACGCGTCTTCTATCTCATGAAGCACGCCGATGCACGTCTGTATTTCGAGCGGCGGCTTTTCCTCGGGCGTGAAGATATAAACAAAGCTCTCCTTTGCCGGCCGCGTTCCTTCCCGGTTGCACCGCCCCGCGGCCTGTATGATCGAATCGAGCCCCGCCTCCGCCCGGAAAACAACGGGGAAATCCACATCCACCCCCGCCTCGATGAGCGAGGTGGCGGCCACGCGGCAGGTCTTTCCGGCGCGGAGCCTCTCCCGGATTTCCTTCAGCACGTTTCTGCGGTGCTCGGGGTGCATCAGGGTGGAAAGATGGAACCGCCCTTCCTCCGGAAGGCCTGAAAACAGCTCATACGCCTGTTTTCTCGTGCCCACGACCGACAGCGCCTGTTGATGCTCCGCCATACGCCTTGCAATTTCTTCCCTGGAGCAGGTCCCGATGCGGCATAGCGAGGTGCGCCGGAAGAAGCGGTACATCGCCTCCCTTTCCGGGCAAAGCTCGCGGATTTTGAGGTCGGCGGGGAAAAACTTCCCAAGAGAGGGCTGCGTGGCGGTGCAAAGCACAGCGCTCACGCCATAGCTTTTCACGAGGCTCGTAACGGCGCGCACGCAGGGCAGAAGATAGGGCAGGGGAAGCATTTGCGCTTCATCGAAGATGATGACGCTGTTGGCGAGGTTATGAAGCTTGCGGCAGCGGGAGGTCTTATTCGAATAAAGCGATTCAAAAAACTGCACGTTGGTGGTTACCACAATGGGAACGTCCCAGTTTTCCGAAGCAAGGCGGTGCTGCTCAGCAAGCAGGTCGCCTTCCCTGTCAAAATCGACGTTCGCATGATGCTCCAGCACGTTCTCTTTACCCGCAATCTCCCGGAAAACATCCGCCGTCTGCTCGATGATGCTCGTATACGGGATTACATAGACAATCCGGCTCATGCCGTGCCGCACGGCATGCTCCAGCGCAAAGGCCAGGGAGGAAACCGTTTTGCCTCCGCCGGTCGGCACCGTCAGGGTAAAAAGCCCCTTCTCCTCCCTGCCCGCATCGAGGCAGGCGCGCAGAATTTCGCAGCGCCGCTCATCAATTTCCCGCTTGCTCTCCCACCACTTCTCGATATGCTTGTGAAGCCGGTTCAAAATCTCCGGCAGGCTTCCGTATTCCCCGCGCCTGGGCGGCTCCGTTTGCATAAATCGCTCGGTATCCAGGAAGTCGGCGTCCACCAGGCAGGAGAAGAGCATACGGATAAAAAAGGCCATTTCAAATGGATCGGAAATGGAAGGCGACGAAACGGGTTTTAGAAAAACCTCGCTGCAAAAGCCGCTGTAATCCGGCACCGGGGACTGGATACGCCCCCAAAGCGTCCTTTCGCCCTCGCTGCCGGCGCGGGTGCCGAGGTCGGGCAGGCCTCCGTGGTGCCCCGCCACGCACATCGCCGCCGGTTTCATGCCGAGGCTCCAAAGCTCCTTTGCGCCCGCCGTGGAATGGTCCACCTGCAGCGCGTCTCCCCGGATACGCCGCTGGAAATCCTCAGAATATTTGCCGATATCGTGTGCAAGGCCGGTCAGCTCCCCGAGCTCCCGGCAGCCGAAGGCCGCCGCAAAGCTGCCTGCGAGCGCCGCCGTTCCCCGGAGATGATCCTTTACGCTCTGCTCTTCTTTCCGGTCGTTCGTATGGGCGATGTATGTCATCGTGTATCCTCACTTTCCGAAAGCTGGTAGGCGAATATGTGGTATCGCCTAGGCAATACCATCCGAATACAATGTGTTTTTCGCGGAAGCCTGAAAAAGGCAGGTTTATTGGGCGTCCTTGCCATACGCCAGCAAGCCTAAAAACGCCCGCTGCCCTGCCTTTTCCATTCTCCCCGCGAAAAATCTTCGACCTCAAGCGGAAAAATTTTTGCTGCTTTCAAGGCGGCGGAAGCCGCAAGGCCCAGCGCCTTGCTATGACCGGCAACGCCGAAAGCGGCAAAAAGGTTCCGCTTGTGGCGCATCGTACTCGGTTGGTATCGCCTATCCTATAAACGATATATAAATCGTCTTTGTTACAGAAAAAACGATATATTTATACGAAAAAGCTAAAAAAACTCGCCTGCCCGTTTTTGCCGGCTCCGATTTTCGGAAACGCGTTTTTTCCCGCCGGGAACGCACCAGACAAAAATCCATATATTATTAATAAACCAACAGACAGGAGGATTTTTGTGAATCAAACAAACAGCAGCGGAGCTTCTCCCTTCGAGCGCCCGTCCGCAACGGCGCTGGTGCGCGGGAGCCGGGAGCATCCATCCATCGAGGGCCGCGTGGATTTTTATCAAACGCCGCGCGGCGTGGTGGTCTCCTCCGAGGTATCGGGCCTGCCCGCCCCGGCGGGCGCGTGTGAAAGCCCGGTCTTCGCCTTCCATATCCATGAGGGGATGTCCTGCACGGGCAATGCGGAAGACCCGTTCGCAAACGCCTTATCGCATTATAACCCGGGCGGATGCCAGCACCCCCGCCATGCCGGGGATATGCCCCCTCTCTTCGGGAACGACGGCTACGCCTTTTCCGCGTTCCTGACCAACCGTTTTACGGTGAAAGAAGTGATCGGCCGCGTGGTCATCATCCACGCCGGGGTGGACGACTTCACTACCCAGCCCGCGGGCAACGCCGGAGCAAAAATAGCCTGCGGCGTTATTCAGGCGGTTTAACACCAAAACGGGGATTTCCCTTGGGTGGCTTGCCGCGGGGAGATCCCCGTTTTTTTAATCTGAGGGGCGATACGCCCGCCTATTTCTCCCTATGGGCAAGTTGTGAAAAAAAGTTAATTATTTTGCGCAAATTTACGCATATAATCACTTTATTTCGTCATATTTTATAAAAATCGCTTGGGTATATTCCTGTACTATGCTATACTATGAACGAACTGGCAGTCGAACAATCCAAAAAGCGCCAAGTTCGATACATGGGAAAGAAAGAGAGGAAAAGGGATGTACAAAGCAAGAATGATTTCGCTGTATTTCTGAAAAAAGCCTTCCTCGTCATACTTATTTTCCTTCATCCTGCCACCCCTTCCGGCCGCCCCGTTCGGCGGGCAGCACCTCGCGTACGGTGAGCCGCCTGCCCGCCACCGAGAAACGGACTTCAAATCCGCCGAATTCCATACCGTACACCCGGCCCGGCTCGTCCTGATACGCCGGGCGCGGATCCTGCGCCAGCACAGCCGTCAGCGCACGGCCCCGCTCGGGCGGGAGCCTGCAAAGGAGCGCATCGGGAAAATCGACCTCCAGCACACCTTCCCGGGAGGAAAAGGCAAAGCCTCCCGCTGCGTCCGGATGGGAATCGGTATAAGCGAGATAGGGCTTCACGTCATAAATCGGGCTGCCGTCCATCAGATCGGCTCCCGAAACGTGCAGCACCGGGCCCAACGTTTCGTGGAGCTCGAACCCCAGGAGCTTTACGGAGGAAAGGCCGATCGCGTTCGGGCGGAAGGGCGAGCGCGTTGCAAACACGCCCATTCGCGTGTTTCCCCCAAGCCTCGGTGGGCGGACGGTGGGCGACCACCCCTCCCGTACGGCCTCGGAAAACTGCCAGAGCAGCCAGATGTGAGAATACCCCTCAAGCCCGCGGAACGCATCCGGGTTCCGGTATTCAGGCTCGAACACGACCGCCGCCCTGAGCTCCTCGACCAGCCCGCTCTGGCGCGGCACGCCGAATTTGGTGGGGAAATCGCTTCGGATATGCGCAATGATATGCATCGGCACCGTTTCCGGCATAAAAACACCTCGGTTCAGACTATTTCCATACTATATTTTTTCGGTATCACGCAGCAGACAAAACAGGCGCTGCTGGATGCGCCCGCCTGCCCGGAGCCGGAATCGCCGGCTGAAAAACAAAAGCCCTGCGGCGCCACCACCGCAGGGCTTTCTGGCACCCCCGACCAGAATCGAACTGATAACTACCCCTTAGGAGTATGGCTTACCATGTGATACACGGTTCGGATGTAACTTCCAATAT
>CAUBKG010000063.1 GCA_958436475.1 uncultured Clostridia bacterium | reverse complement strand
CATCGAGGACACCGTCGTAATAGTAATTCACGGTATAGCCGAAGGAATCCTTCACATAGTAGACGTTGATGACGTTATCCCCGGCGTTTTCGCCGATGGTGATTTTGCCGCTTTCGGGGGAGACGGAATCGAGCTTGTAGCCTGGGATGTTTTGATCGGCGTAGCTTACTTCCGAGCCGAAGAGGGCGGAGCCGGAAACGGTTTTGCTCGTATCGAGGATGCCGTCGTAATAATAATTTACCGTATAGCCGAAGGAATCTTTCACATAGTAGACGTTGATGACGTTATCCCCGGCGTTTTCGCCAATGGTGATTTTGCCGCTTTCGGGGGAGACGGAATCGAGCTTGTAGCCTGGGATGTTTTGATCGGCGTAGCTTACTTCCGAGCCGAAGAGGGCGGAGCCGGAAACGGTTTTGCTGTCATCGAGGACACCGTCGTAATAGTAATTCACGGTATAGCCGAAGGAATCCTTCACGTAGTAGACGTTAATGACGTTATTGGCGTTGTTTCCGCTGAGGGAAAGAGAACCGCCGGCCGGGTCGGAGCGAAGAAGCTTGTAGCCGGTGATGTTTTTATCGGTATAGCCGATTCTCGTGCCGAATACACCGGAGCCGCTGTCCGCCTTGGCGGCGTCGATCTTGCCGTCATAATAATAGTTGATCTGATAGGAATAGCGGGGGAAGGAGATTTCCTTTACAAACAGGGTTCCAAAGAGCTCCTCGGAAATTCCCTGCCTGCATTCGAAGGCAACCTTCGTAAAGGTGAGTGCGGAACCGAGCCTGGCATAAAGCGTTTGATAGGTGCCGCCCACGGAAGCGGGAACGGTGCCGTCTGCATCCGCGGTCAGGGAAGAGAAGGGAATGCGGGCAGCCTCCGTGCTGCCGTTATACAGAACCAGGTCCATCGCGCTGTTTACAGAAGCAGAGCCCTTCATGGTGAGCGCCAAAAGGGTTTCTCCTGCGATGGGAGACGCCGCCGCGATGCCCGCGCTGGTACCGGAATTTGTGTTATAGCTGATTTGCAGGGCCTTTTCATTGCCGGAAGCCGCGTTGTTTACAATATTGGCAGGGGTGGTGGAAACCGACCACATCATATCCTGCGCATAGTTATAACCGGCATAAGCGCCGTTCAGCGATTCGGGCGTGCGGATCATGGGGAGGCTGCCGTCTTCAGCCACATAATAGTTGCCGCGGGCGGAGCTGTAGCCGAACGCATCGAAATCGGAGCCGTTGTTGAATCCGATGGAATCCAGATAAACGGTGCCGCTGGAATTTCCGCCGTTGAACTTGATCTTCATGCCCTGGATGTTGCCGGAATCGATGCCTTCGAGAGGAAGCGAGTAGGTTTTGAATTCGCCCTGGATATTCCCGCTTGCATCGATCGTACCGATGCCGTAATCCCCTGTGGTATATCCGGCGGAAGAAAGCCAGTCGGCGAGGCTGCGCTGGCCAATCAGAGCTCCGTTGAAGTAGAACTCGAAGGTCATCTGGGCGGCAAAGTCCGCCTTGGAAGCCATCATGGTGAGTAGGAGATAGCTCGCGCCGGAGCCCTTGCTGTTTCCGCCGCCTTCTCCCCAAATGGTGTAGCTTCCGTCTTCCGGCGTGCCGGAAGCGGCGGTATAATCGATTTGCAGGTATCCGCCGGGAATGATGTTAGCGTCCGCTCCGGTGATGAGCTCCTTGCCGCCGGACAGCGTCTTGGACCAGACGTCCGAATCAAAGGAGCCATTCTCCGCCGCGGCGCTGAAAAAGACGACGCTTTGCGGGTCCGCCGCCGCACTGACGGCCGGGACCATTACAGACGTAAGGACCATAAGCAGTGCCAGCAGGGTAACGGAAACCGATTTGAACTTGGAACGAAATTTCCTGCTCATTTACATTACCTCCGTTTCAAAAAATACATGGAACATGATAAATGCGCATGGGTGGTATTATCAGAATGCCACGCCGGCTTTCGGCCCCCGCGGCGGTTCCCCCAAAAATCCGTGGCCGTGATAAGATGGATTTGTTACGGGGCAAGGCGGCGGAAGCAGGGAGGCTGACACCTTCCCATAACACCGGCACAGCAGGTGAAAATACCCGCCATGGCGAAATGATTCCCAAATGATATCTCTTACATCTATAATAGCAAAATCACGGCGGATCTTCAATGAAATAATTTTAAATAAAGGAAAATCTTAAGAGTTTTTTCTGTGTTATCTTTTCCAACCAAAGTTCCGGATATACATGAAACGGGCCGGTCTTACGAAAGCAGCTCTGCCTGCATGCTATGTATGCGCTTGCCGATCTCCCGCACAGCCTCCGGCAGCGGCGTTTGGAAGGAAAAGCGTTTATCCCTCGCGGCTATCTCACAGCAGTTTTCTTTCAGGTTCCGCGGGCTCACGATCACCCGGATGGGCACGCCGAGCAGGTCGGCGTCGGAGAACATGACCCCGGCGCTCACGTTCCGGTCGTCGTAAATCACTTCGATCCCGCTTGCCTGGAGCTCATCGTAAAGCCGGCCGGCGCACTCGCGCACCTCGGGATTATCCGCACGCACGGCGCACAGATGCACCTGCCAGGGAGCGATAGAGATGGGCCAGATGGGGCCGTATTCATCGTGATGCGCTTCACACACCGAGGCCGCAAGCCTTCCCACGCCGATGCCGTAGCAGCCCATGATGGGATGGCGGGAAACACCCTCTTGGTCGAGGTAGGTCATATTCATGGCCTTCGTGTACTTGATGCCGAGCTGGAAGATGTTGCCCACCTCGATGCCGCGCGATACGGTGAGGGACCGCTTTCCGCAGGAGGGGCAGATTCCGCCTTCCAGGACCTTCGCAAAATCATAATACGCGGCGTCCGGCAGGTCGCGTTCCATATCGAGCCCGGTGTAATGGTATTCCGGCCGGTTGCCGCCGCAGGAGAGGTTATTGGCACCTTGAAGCGACCGGTCGTACAGCACGGTGAATTTTCCTTCCAGCCCGCAGGGGCCGATGTATCCAGGGCAGAGACCGCATTCTTCCGTGATAGCGGCAGGGTGCACCCCGCCGCCCAAAAAGTTGGTGAGCTTGGTCTCGTTCACATCGAGGTCGCCGCGGATAAAGAGCACCACGTAAGACTGATCCTCGTCCTTCTGGTAAACCACCGCTTTACAGGATTTTTCCTTCGGGGCCTCTAAAAATTCGCAGATATCCTCGATCGTATGGATGCCCGGCGTAAAAACAAGCGCAAGTGGCTTTGAAGTTTCGTCCCGCTCATTTTCAACAACGGCTTCCGAAGCCTCCATGTTTGCCCGGTAACCGCATTCGCGGCAGGTTACGATAGTATCCTCTCCCGCGGGGGTGAGCAGCATGAATTCGTGTGAAACGCTGCCCCCCATCATGCCCGAATCGGAGGCGACCGAAACCACCTCCGGAAGCCCTGCCCGGGCAAAAATGCGCTCATATGCCCTGAGGCACCGCCCGTAGTATTCCTGTAGGTCCTTTTCGGACGTATGAAACGAATAGGCGTCCTTCATCGTGAATTCGCGCACGCGGATGAGCCCCGCGCGCGGGCGCGCTTCGTCGCGGAATTTGGTTTGGATCTGATAAATCATGAAGGGGTATTTCGTGTAGCTCTGGCCGTATTCCCGCACGAGCTGCACGGCGGCTTCTTCATGCGTCATACCGAGCACGAGAGGGGAGCGGCTCCGGTCTTCAAAGCGCACGAGCTCGCTGCCGATGCTTTCATACCGGCCCGATTCCTCCCAGAGGGAAGCGGGCATCACAACGGGAAACTGCACCTCCTGCCCGTCTACCGCGTCCATCTCTTCGCGGATGATCCGCTCGATTTTGGCCGTGATACGGCGCAGGGGGGTAAAGGATGAATAGATCCCGTTTACCACATATTTTATGTATCCGCCTCGGATCATCAGGGCGTGGCTGTCAATCACGCAGTCGGCGGGGCGCTCCTTGAAGCGTTCCCCAACCAGTTTTTCGAGTTTCATAATTCTGCCTCCTCTAAAAATAAAAAAGCCCCAAACCGATGGAAACCCATCGATTTAGGGCGAACGGTCAGGTTCGCGGTACCACCTAAATTCGGAAAACTCCGCGCTCAGCGGCGGGGGAGAAACGGCCCCGCGCCTTCCCCTGTGACGGGAGGAACCCGGTGCCGCTTACTGGAAGCCCGCATGGGGGCCGTTCGGCGCACGGCTCAAAGAGGGGTTCGGCATTTCTTTTGCAAAGGCTTGCACCGGCCGCCTTTTCTCTGGAGCATCCGGAAACGCTTACTTTTTCTTATCTCAGCCTTTTTCTATCGAATTTGCTCAAAGTATAGCGCGGAGAAAGGGAAAAGTCAAGAGAAATGCCGGGTCATTTGCCCCGATAGAGCGCCAGATTGTTGTTTTTATCGCACACGCCCAAAAACACTTCCTTTGCATTGTGAAACCCTTGCGCTTTAAGCTGCTGCTCGAGCCAGGAAAGGTCAAGCCCCATCCTTCGGAGGTTTTCTTCCAGGATTCTCCCATCCATAATGATTTCGGTAAAAAGCAATTCCTGCTCGGGGGAGAGGTTCATATCCTTGGGCGTCGCAGGCCGCTGCGTGCTCACGGGCAGTATGGTCAGCTTGCCGTTGTATTCAAAAACAGCCGTTTGAATGGCGGAGAGATCAAAATAACCGGCTTCCCGGCACATCACCATAAATTCGCTCAAATCGAGCTTTGCTTTTTTGAGGTTGGAACGGTAGAGCTTCCCGTTATCCAAAAGGATAGTAGGGGTGCCGTTGATGAACTTGCGCGCGCGGGGAAACTTATGCGTGAGAATACTGAGGCCGAGCGCAACGGCTCCGTAAATCACCATGGCGATGAGAGGCTTCCACGGGTCTTCCAGCTCGGTGGCGAATTCCGCCGCGATGGAGCCTATGGTGATGCCGGTGATATAATCGAATAAATCGAGCTGTGCCACCTGCTTATGCCCCATGATTTTGGCGATCAGAAAGAGAACAACGGCCGACGATACCGCCGTTAAAATGACCTTGAGCACATCCATATCCATCTTCTCCTTTTCCGTTTTATCATGTCCCGGGGAGAAGCGGATAAACATGCGTTTCAGGGAAGCGGGGAAACGGCGCTCGTATGCCGGGGCGGCTGCGGAACAAGTTATCCTTCTTTTACGATTTGCTCCAGCACCTTGATCAAATCGTTCAGGGTATCTATGTGGACGTCCCTGGATAAAATCTCATTTTTCAGATCGATCGAAAGCGATTCGAATTGATATCGGAGCACGGGATTGACATACGACATTTCAACACCTCATTTCACAGGTATCATTCCCTGCGAAAGGCCGCTTCATTCGGACGGGAACAGCCGAAAGCCGGCTCCCCGTATCTTGTCGTGATTTTTTTCGGATGCGGAAAGGGCGAAGGGGAGACCGGTGGGATAATTTTTTCTATAAAAAAGATATTTTTCTATTTTGGCGGTTGAATTTGCCCCCTCACACCCCTGAAAAAAATTGGTAGCAAGCCGGAGCATAGCGAGCCGTTTACAAGCAAGCAGCAAAGGCGCAGCGTGGCCTTTTTCGGAAAAGGAGACGCAGCGGAATGAGCGTGCCGGTGACTTTTTTACAAAAAAAGCCGCCGCAAGCGATATGAAGCTTGCGGCGGCTTGGTGGAGACGAAGAGGATCGAACTCTCGACCTTACGGATGCGAACCGTACGCTCTCCCAGCTGAGCTACGCCCCCAGAGCCGTTTTATATTAGCACATTCCAAGGCAAAAATCAAGCGGGAAAACGAAGAATTTTTTGTTTTCCGCACCGGCCGTTCATTCCTCGAGCTGGTGCAGGCTTTCCGCCTTGAGGTAGGCGGTAATGAAGCCGTCGAGGTCGCCGTCCATCACCGCGCCGATGTTGCCGTTTTCAAACCCGGTGCGGTGGTCCTTCACGAGGGTGTAGGGCATAAACACATAGGAACGGATCTGCGAGCCCCAGCCGATTTCCTTCTGCACGCCCTTGATGTCTTCAATCTTATCGAGGTGCTCGCGCTCCTTGATTTCCATCAGGCGGGATTTCAGCATACGCATGGCGACCTCGCGGTTCTGGTGCTGGCTGCGCTCGTTCTGGCAAGCCACCACGATGCCCGTGGGCAGATGGGTGATGCGCACAGCGGAGGAGGTCTTGTTTACCTTCTGGCCGCCCGCGCCGCTGGAGCGGTAGGTATCAACGCGGAGGTCGTCTTCGCGGATATCGATCTGGATGCTGTCGTCAATTTCGGGCATTACCTCGAGGGAGGCGAAGGAGGTGTGGCGGCGGCCGGAGGAATCGAAGGGGGAAACGCGGACCAGGCGGTGCACGCCCGATTCGCTTTTGAGGTATCCATAGGCGTTTTCGCCTTCCACCAGCACCACCGCGCTTTTGAGGCCGGCCTCGTCGCCGTCCAGAAAATCGAGCGTTTTCACATTGAAGCCGTGGCGTTCGCCCCAGCGGCTGTACATGCGCAGGAGCATTTCCACCCAGTCCTGCGCCTCGGTGCCGCCCGCGCCCGCGTGGAAGGTGAGGAGGGCGTTTTTCGCATCGTATTCGCCGCTGAGCAGGGTGGAGAGGGTCTGGCGTTCGATCTCTTCGATTACGTCCGCCGCCGTTTTTTCGACCTCCGGAAGCAGAGCTTCGTCGTTTTCCTCCATAGCCATGGCGATGAGGGCCAGCGTGTCTTCATATTCGGCACGGAGCTTGTCGTAAGCGCCGATCCGGTTTTTCAGCTGGCTGGTCCGCTGCAGGTTCTTCTGCGAACGCTCGAGGTCGTCCCAAAAGCCTTCCTTCGCGGCCTCCGCTTCCAGCTCGGCCACCTCGCGGCGCATGGAATCGAGCCCCAGCGCTTCGCCGAGGTCTTTGATCTGGGCCCGGTAGCCTTCCATTTTTTGTTTCAGTTCTTCATAAGCCAGTATCATAACTTGCACGCTCCGATTATTATCAATGTAACTATCCCATTATAATGGATGCATCTGGGAATGTAAAGCAAAAAGGGGCGAAGAGGCGGGCCCTTCGCGGCTTCCGGTTTCGGAACGCCCCTTTTCCCGTGCGGAAAAGAGAGCATGGGAAGCGATTGGGTATTGAATTTTCTGTAAAAAAAGATACAATAAAAGAAACGGCGAAATCCATTTGCTTGGAGGAACGATCTTGAATAAATACGAAGGCCGGAAATGCCCGATCTGCAGCGCCCCCTTCCGGGAGAACGACGATATCGTCGTCTGCCCGGACTGCGGCGCGCCCCATCACCGGGAGTGCTACGCCCAGCGCGGCGCGTGCGCTTACGCGGATCAGCATGGCAATGATTTTTCCTGGGAAGATACCCAGCCAAAGAATGAGCCGGGCGCCGTCGGGGGAAACGTGAAGAAATGCCCCCGGTGCGATACGCCGAACCCTCAAAGCTCGCACTTTTGCTCGCTGTGCGGCACGCCGCTCGATGAGCAGAAAAGCGAAAACGGGTTCGACCCGTTCGGCAGCCAGCCGGGTGCGGGGCAGGGGCCTCAGCCGGGCGGCACGGGACCGCAGGGGTCTCCCTTCGGCGGGATGCCCCCCTTCGGCATGCTGGGGTACGACCCGCTCGGAGGGGTGAACAAAAACGAGAGGATCGACGGCGAAAAGGTGACGGACGTTGCCACCTGCGTCACCACCCGCACGGAGTATTATATCCCGCGTTTCCATAAAATGCATGGGGGAAAGAAGAAGGCGGGCTGGAACTGGGCGGCCTTCCTGCTCGGGCCGTATTGGATGATGTTCCGCAAGGCCTATGGCGTGGGCTCGCTGTTCATGATTATCACGGTGGTAGCCAATATGCTGGTTGCCGCGTTTCAGCAGGTTCTGCTTGCGGGCGCAGGAGCGAGCGTCACCTATGAACAGCTGATGGAAATTGCTCTGCAGCCCGAAAACCAGCCGATTTTCATGCTGCTCGGCGGAATCTTCTTTTTGCTGCTGTTATCCCACATTTTCCTCGGCGTTTTCGGCAATTATTTTTATTACCGAAGCACCATGGCGCGAGTGAAGAAGACGCGCGCGCAGGCGGAGGAAGAGGAAATGGAGCCGCAGCAGTATATGATGGCTCTGGTTTCGGCGGGCGGCGTGAATATGCTTCTGCCGGTGCTGCTGTATGTTGCGCAGCCGCTGCTGAGCAACATCGTGTTTGCCTTTATGGCGTAAAGCCTGTTTCGGAGGGGCGCTCCGGCTTATTTATTTCAAAGTAAAAAAACGGAGGACGGACGATTGAAAATCAGAAAAGCAGTGATTCCCGCCGCGGGGCTCGGAACGAGAGTCCTGCCGGCAACCAAGTCGATGCCGAAGGAAATGCTTCCGATTGTGGATAAGCCCGCCATACAGTATATCGTGGAAGAGGCGGTGCGCGCCGGCATCGAGGAAATCCTCATCATCACAAACCGCGGCAAGGGCGTGATCGAAGACCATTTCGACCATTCCTTTGAGCTCGAAATGGAGCTCAAAACCCGCGGCAAGCAGGGGCCGTATGAGGAGGTCGCCTCCATCGGCAACTTAGCGGATATTTTCTTTCTCCGCCAAAAGGAAACGAAGGGGCTCGGCCACGCCGTGCTCCGCGCGGAAAGCTTTATCGGCAGCGAGCCGTTCGCCGTGCTGTATGGCGACGATGTAATCATCGGGGAAGACCCCGCGGTAGGCCAGCTCTGCCGCGCGTATGAGGAATTCGGCCTCGGCGCGTGCGCGGTGAAGGCTGTGCCGGAGGAGGATATCAAAAAATACAGCTCCCTCAAGGTGGAGCATTTGCGGGACGATTATCTTTACCGCGTGACCGATATGGTCGAAAAGCCGCAGACCCCGGAAGAGGTGCTCTCTCTATATTCCATCCTCGGGCGCTGCGTGCTTCCGCCGGAGATTTTCAGCATCCTCCGGGAAACGAAGCCGGGTGCGGGCGGCGAAATCCAGCTGACAGACGCCATGAAGCGGCTCGCGCAGACCAAATCTATGATCGCCGTGGACTTTACCGGCAAGCGGTACGATATGGGCTCGAAGCTCGGCATCATGCAGGCCAACTGCGAGGTGGCGCTGCGCCATCCGGAAATCGGGGAAGCATTCCGGGCGTATATCAAGGAGCTGGCCGCAGGGCTTTAAAGTTCGAGGTTGACTTTTTCCCGCCCGGCTGATATAATTTTTTCGTTATTCGGCTTTTTATGCCAATACATTTTCCTTGCTCCGGAGAAAAACCGGGGCCAAATGACCAGAAGGAGGTGCAACAAGATGTCGGAAATCATGAAAAACTCGTACGAAACCGTATTGGTTCTCTCCACGACACTTGGCGAGGAAGGTGCGGCAGCGCTGCTTGAGAAATTCAAGGGCCTGATCGAAAAGAACGCGGAAAACGTCGCCGTTGATGAATGGGGCAAACGCCGCCTGGCTTACCCGATCAACGATGAAACGGAAGCGTTTTATTACCTCATCAGCTTTGAAAGCGAGCCCGCTTTCCCGGCTGAGCTCGACCGTGTGTACAAGATCACCGACGGCGTCCTTCGCACGCTGATCGTGAAGAAGGACTAAGCTTAAGGAGTGGAAGCAGAATGTTGAATGTAGTAGCTCTTATGGGCAGGCTCACCGCAGACCCGGAACTCCGCCACACCGGCAGCAATATTCCCGTAACCACCTTCACCCTTGCGGTGGAGCGGGCCTATGTGAAGGCGGGCGCGGAGCGCCAGGCTGATTTTATCGATATTGTCGCATGGCGGCAGACGGCGGAATTTGCCACCCGGTATTTCCGAAAAGGCCAGCTCGTGGCGGTGGACGGTTCCATCCAGACCCGCAGCTACACAGACAGCCAGGGCATCAAGCGCAAGGCGTTTGAGATCGTTGCAAACAACCTGCATTTCGCGGAGCCCAAGAGGGATAGCTACGGCGCCCCCGGCGGCCGTCAGGCCGGGCCCGAATACGGCGGCTCTCAGGAAGCGCCGTCCTTTGCCAATGCAGACGCGGGCGATTTCGAGGAAATCACCGCGGACGACGACCTGCCCTTCTGATCCGGAACCTTCCGAGGCTTACATCCCCGTCTTATTTTAAAAGGAGGAACGAATACCGTGGAACGTAACGACAGACAGCGCAGAAACCGCCGCAAAAAGGTGTGCAATTTCTGCGTGGATAAAGTAGAAACCATCGATTACAAAGACGTTGCGAGACTTCGCCGGTTCATTTCCGAGCGCGCCAAGATTTTGCCGCGCCGTGTCACCGGCACCTGCGCACGCCACCAGCGCGAGCTGACCGTGGCGATCAAGCGCGCCCGTCATATCGCCCTGCTTCCGTATGTGAGCGATTAAGTGAAAAATGGTAAGCCCCGAGCCGGTAAAACCGGTTCGGGGCTTTTTTCGTGATGCCGCCCGCCGCGCAGGGGGCGAGGCATCAAAAGCGGCGGGGAGGAATGATGCCATTCGGCAACACGGATTGAAAACCGAAAGGAATTGTCTTTCACCTTAACGTATGTTAATATTCTGTTATGAATGATTTACCGAACAGAAAACGAAACAGGCTGATGCATTACGACTATTCAAGCGAAGGCTTATATTTTGTAACGATATGCGCAAAGGATAGAAGGAATTTATTTTCCAGAATCTCCGTAGGGGCGGCCATCGGCCGCCCGCCGAAAACGGAATTAACGGCCTGCGGGAGAGCCGTGCAAAGCGCAGTGGAGAGCATACCAATGCATTATGAAAATGCCTGCATTGACCATTATGTCATCATGCCGAATCACATTCATTTTATCATCCAAATAGGGAACACCGGGCAGCCGGCGATCGCGCCCACACTGTCTCGAATCGTGAACCAGTTCAAGGGATATGTTACGAAACAAATGGGGAAATCCATCTGGCAAAAGGGATTCTATGACCATGTCATAAGAGATGAAGACGATTATTTGACAAAAGCAAATTATATTGAAAACAATCCGGCTAAATGGGCTGAGGATGAGCTTTATACAGAAGATTTGTAGCTCGATGTACCGCATTCGGCTCTGAAAATTTGTTTACCCGCACCCACCGTAGGGGCGGCTCCGGAATGCAAGCCGCACAGATTGGGCCTTCTCGTAGGGGCGGCCATTGGCCGCCCGCCGGAAGCAGAATTGCCGGTCTGCGGAAAGCCATCCGAAACGCACAGGGCAGAACGGGCGACCAATGGTCGCCCCTACGGCGGCTCCGGAATG
>CAUBKG010000062.1 GCA_958436475.1 uncultured Clostridia bacterium | reverse complement strand
CGGCCACCGGCCGCCCGCCGAAGGCAGAGGGAAAGCCATATCAAACGGCGGAGCGCATAGGGCAGAACGGGCGCCCATTGGGCGCCCCTACGGTGCTCCGGAAAGCGAGCGGCACATATGGGGCCCCCACGTAGGGGCGGCCACCGGCCGCCCGCCGAAGGCAGAGGGAAAGCCATATCAAACGGCGGAGCGTATAGGGCAGAACGGGCGCCCATTGGGCGCCCCTACGGTGCTCCGGAAAGCAATCCACACAGATTGGGCCTTCTCGTAGGGGCGGCCACCGGCCGCCCGCCTTTCCTTCATCCGTCCCAAATGGAATCCGCCGGTCTCGTTGCTCCCGGCGGGCAAGGGGTGCTTTAAAAACAAGAACCCACCGAGATCGCTTTCTAACCGAAAGCTCATGGTGGGTTATCTTTTTTCTATGTGTGCCCCTGCCTTGATTCCCTTCGGCAGGGGATGCCGTCCGCACTGGGCGGGCCCTTCTCTTGGCGCACGAGAGAGCTCATTTAAGGCTCGATACGGACTTATTTATCCTCGCACAGCCGGCGGCCCATCCGCACGCCCATCACGGAGGCCATCATCAGGCCGCGCGTCCACCCGCTGGAATCGCCGAGGCAGTGAAGCCCCTCCACATTGGTTCGGAAGCTTTCGTCCATCCGCACACGGTTGCTGTAAAACTTGATTTCCGGCGCGTACAGCAGCGTCTCCTTGCTCGCGAGGCCGGGCACCACCTGGTCCGCCGCCTCGATGAAGCCCATGATGTTCACCATGGTGCGGTAGGGCAGGGCCGAGGTGATATCCCCCGGCGCCGCGTCCGGCAGGGTGGGCTGCACGTTGGAGCGCTCGAGCTCCCGGGCCCAGGTGCGCTTGCCCGCCAGGATATCCCCATACCGCTGGACGAGGATGCGCCCGCCGCCGAGCATGTTCATCAGCTCGCCCACCTTCTTCGCATAGCCGATGGGCTGGCGGAAGGGCCCTGTGAAGCGGTGCGAGCAGAGCACCGCAAAATTCGTGTTTTCCGACTTTTTGTGCTTATACGAATGCCCGTTCACCACCGCGAGGCGGTTATCGTAATTCTCCTGGCTGACAAAGCCGCCGGGATTCTGGCAGAAGGTGCGCACCTTATCCGCAAACGGGGCGGGGTAGCCAATGAGCTTGGACTCATACAGCACGTTGTTCACTTCCTCCATGACCTCGCTGCGCACCTCGACCCGCACGCCGATATCCACGATGCCCGGCTCGTGCTCCACGTCATGCCGCGCGCACATTTCTTCGAGCCAGTCCGCTCCCTTGCGGCCTGCGGCCACCACCGTGCGCCGGGCGCGGATCTCCCGTTCGTTCCCGCCCTTTGCATCCGCCACGCGCGCGCCGCGGCACACGCCGTTTTCGATGAGCAGGTCGAGGCAGTCGGTCCCGAAGGCGATTTCCACGCCGCCGTCCAGCAGCGTCCTCTCGATCCTGCCGTATATTTCCTGCGCCACCTCGGTGCCGAGATGGCGGATGGGGCAGTCCACAAGCTTTAAGCCCGCCTTGATGGCGCGCAGGCGGATGCCCTTCACCTCGTCGCTCACGCCGACGCCCTCCACGCGGCTGTCCGCCCCGAATTCGAGATAGATGCGGTCGGTGTATTCGATCAGCTCCCGGGCAAGCTCTGTTCCGATCAGGGCGGGCAGGTCGCCGCCCACCTCGGGGCTGAGGGAAAGCTTGCCGTCTGAAAAAGCGCCCGCCCCCGAAAACCCGGTGGTGATGTGGCAATAGGGCTTGCAGTTCACGCATTCCCGCGTCTGCGCCTTCGGGCAGCGCCTCCTTTCGATGGCGCATCCCTTCTCCACCATCAGGATGCGTTTCCCCGACCCGCGGCGGAGCATTTCAAGCGCGGTAAAGATACCCGCCGGGCCCGCGCCGATAATCAAAACGTCGTATTCCATTGTTTGTTCACGCCTTTCTGTTTGCTTCGGAGCAAAAAAATTACCAGCCCACCGCCTTTTTGCTGACGCGGGGCCCTGCCCGCAGAAAACGGACGGCTCCGGCTTATAGTCAACTTTTAAAAAGCGGAAAGTTGGTAGAAACGTTCAACCTGTTTTGAACTTATATAAGCGTATTCTTTTTTCCCTCTGGTATTGTATCCTCCTGCACCGCCTTTGTCAACGGATGCTTGGCGTTTTTTTCGCTGTATGGTATACTGTAAGCACTGATACGGGATATTTTCCCTCTCCACGGGAATTCTGTGTGGGAAAGGAGGCAGAGTTATGGAAATCTGCACGCCGCGCGATTTTCCGGAGGCCTTCGCCCTTTTGCAGGAAGCCTTTCCAGATACGGAAATCCGCACCAGAGAGGGCCAGCGCGCCCTGCTTTCCCGACCCGCTTACCGCCTTCTGCTCGAACGCGCGGAGGACGGCTCCCTTGCGGCGGTCCTCGCCGTGTGGGAATTTGCCGCCTTCCGCTATGTGGAGCACATCGCCGTTTCCCCCGCTGTCCGCGGGCAGGGCCTCGGCGGGCGTCTGCTCGCCGCCTACCTTTCCGAGGCGCCCTCCCCCGTTATTCTGGAGGTGGAGCCTCCCGAAACCGAAACAGCCCGGCGGCGCATTGCGTTTTACCTGCGGCTCGGGTTCCGCCTGAACCCCTTCCCCTATTTTCAGCCTCCCCTGCGGGAGGGAAATCGGCCCCTGCCCCTCTGCATCATGAGCTGGCCGGAGCCGCTGGAGGAACCCGATTTTCTTCCGATGAAGGCGGAAATTTACCACGCTGTGTTCGGCCTCTCCCCCGAGAGCGCGCAGCCGCGTTTTCTCCCTTGACTTTTCCCCCCGGCTTCTTCTATAATAGGGGGGAAGTCCAATGGGGGAGTTCCGCTGCAGGGGGATTCCCTCATTTTTTATTGTTTCTTTTTTAGAAAAATATTTTTGCCCTTTTGGATCATCAGAAAACAGGAGGTCTGCCCGCCATGAAGTATACCAAGGAGCAAATCATCAAAATCTGTGAGGAGAACGATGTGAAATTCATCCGCCTCCAGTTCACAGACATTCTCGGTCAGCTCAAAAACGTGGCCATCACCACCCGTCAGCTCGAAAAAGCGCTGGAGAATAAATGCATGTTCGACGGCTCCTCCATCGAGGGGTTCGTGCGCATCGAGGAATCGGATATGTACCTCTACCCCGACCTCGATTCCTTCGTGATCTTCCCCTGGCGGCCTCAGCAGGGCAAGGTTGCCCGCCTCATCTGCGATATTTACATGCCGGACGGCACCCCCTTCGAGGGCGACCCGCGCTACCGCCTGCGCCGCATGATCAAGAAGGCGGCGGATATGGGCCTCCACTTCAACGTGGGCCCGGAGCTGGAATTCTTCCTGTTCCATACCGATGAATTCGGCCGCCCCACCACCACCTCGCATGACAAGAGCAGCTATTTCGACCTCGGCCCCATCGACCTCGGGGAAAACGTGCGGCGCGACATCTGCATGACGCTCGAGGATATGGGCTTCGAGGTAGAGGCCTCCCACCACGAGGTGGCGCATGCCCAGCATGAGATCGACTTCAAATACGGCGAGGCCCTTGCCACAGCCGATAATATGATGACCTTCAAGCTCGTGGTGAAAACCATTGCCAAGCGCTCCGGCCTGCACGCCACCTTCATGCCCAAGCCCATTTTCGGCATCAACGGTTCGGGGATGCACATTAATATGTCCCTCTCCGGGGACAACGGCGCGAACGTCTTCTGCGACGATTCCAACGCTTTGGGCCTCAGCGAGGCCGCCCGCCAGTTCATCGCCGGCGTGATGCACCACGTCAAGGGCATGACCGCCATCAACAATCCGCTCATCAATTCCTATAAACGGCTGGTGCCGGGCTACGAAGCGCCCTGCTACATCGCCTGGACCGCCTGCAACCGCTCGGCCCTCGTGCGCGTGCCCGCCACCCGCGGCCCCGGGACCCGAGTGGAGCTGCGCTCCCCCGACCCCTCCGCCAACCCCTACCTGGTTTTGGCCTGCTGCCTCGCGGCCGGCCTCGAAGGGATCCAGAAAAAAATGACCCCGCCCGAGCCGGTGAACGAAAACATCTTCGAGCTTTCCGAGGAAGCGCTGCAGGAGCGGCGCATCGAAAGCCTGCCCGCGAGCCTCGACGAGGCGCTCGCCGCCCTCCGGCAGGACGACCTCCTGCGGGACGTGCTCGGCGAGCACATCTTCGAAAAATTCATCGAGGCCAAATCGGCGGAGGTGCAGGATTACAACCTCACCGTAACCCAGTGGGAGCTCGACCGCTACCTTCTCACCATGTAAATCTCCCGCCGGTTCCGGAATTTGCAGAAAGGAGCTTCCCGCGTGAAACAAATACTGCTGGCCTTTGGCGAAGAGCAAATCTGCGACCGCATCACCTCCATGCTGCGGTCTCACGGGTATCCGCTTGTCCGCCGGTGCCGGTATGCTTCACAGGTGATGCAGCTGGCAAGCGAAATCGAAGAAGGCGGCCTTGTCATCTGCCCTTCGCGGCTTTCCGACCGCAGCGCGATGGAGCTCAAAAGCTACCTTTCCCCCGCCTTCCGGATGATCGTGCTCGTGTCCCATAAAAACGATATTCCCGATATTTATGAATATAACGACGATTTCGGGCAGGACGTCGTCACTCTCACCACCCCCGTTTCCACCCTCCACTTTCTCGAAACGGTGGAGCTCATGCTCGGCACCCGGCACGGCTCCCTCGGCCACCGCCCGCCGCGCCGCACCGATGAGGAAGACCGCATGATCTGCGAAGCCAAGACCATCCTCATGGAACGCAACGGCATGACCGAGCAGCAGGCTCACCGCTTCATCCAGAAGCGGAGCATGACGCTCAGCCAGAAAATGGCCGATGTTGCCCTTTCCATCCTGAACGGCTGGTAAAAATCCCGCCTTTCCCGCATATATAAGTTTTGGAGCGCGTTTCACAGGCGCTTCAATGCTTATGGAAAGCGGGAAATGGATCATGGATTTTATCAAGATGCACGGCGCGGGAAACGATTATATTTTTCTCGACTGCCGCAGTGCCCCCGTGGAAGACCCTTCTTCCCTTTCCGCCGCCCTCAGCGACCGCCACTTCGGCGTGGGGGGCGACGGTCTCGTGCTCATTGGAGAGAGCGCTTCCTGCTTCTGCCGGATGGATATGTACAATGCAGACGGCAGCCGCGGCGAAATGTGCGGCAACGCGCTGCGCTGCGTGGCAAAATACCTTTACGACCGGGGCGAGATTCCCGCCGGGGTGCAAATCTCCGTGGAAACGCTCGCGGGCGCACGCTCGGTTGTCGTAAACGCGCCGGGCGGCGTGTTCCGTTCCGTTACGGCCGATATGGGCGAGCCAGTGCTTTCCCCGCCCGATATCCCCTTCCTCTTCTCCACCCCCCGCGTGGTGGAATACCCGCTCATGGTGGGGGAGGAATCCCTCTTCGTCACCGCCCTTTCCATGGGCAATCCGCACGCCGTCGTTTTCTGTGGGGACGTTTCTAAGGCTCCCCTTTCCACGCTCGGCCCGCTCCTCGAGCGGCACCCCGCCTTTCCGAACCGAACGAATGTGGAGTTCGTGAGCGCGCTGCCGGACGGCTCCCTCGCCATGCGCGTGCATGAGCGGGGCAGCGGCGAAACCCTGGCCTGCGGCACCGGCGCGTGCGCGGCCCTCGTGGCTTCCGTGCTCGCCGGGAAACGCGCTTCCCCCGAGGCGGAGGTGCGCGCGAAGGGGGGCGTCCTCTCGGTCCGTTGGGACCGGGAATCGAACCATGTTTTTCTGACCGGCCCTGCCGCGGCCGTTTTTCAGGGAACCCTGATCAATAAAACAAAGGAATGAGATTATGCTGAAAGTAAATGAAAACTTCGCCAAGATGCAGAGCAACTACCTCTTTGCCGAAATCGCCAAGCGCCGCGCCGCCTATCAGGAGCAGAACCCCGGGCGGGACGTTATCAGCCTCGGCATCGGAGACGTGACCCGTCCGCTCTGCCCGGCAGTCGTTGAA
Source organism: uncultured Clostridia bacterium (assembly GCA_958436475.1). Taxonomy (GTDB): domain Bacteria; phylum Bacillota; class Clostridia; order Oscillospirales; family Acutalibacteraceae; genus CAUBKG01. The sequence continues at coordinate 5,460 of CAUBKG010000062.1, read as the reverse complement.
GCCATGCACCGGGCTGTGGACGAAATGGGCACCGAAAAGGGCTTCCACGGCTACGCGCCCGACGGCGGTTACCCCTTCCTGCGGGACGCCATCCGCCAAAACGACTATGAGGCGCGCGGCGTTTCTATCGACAGCAGTGAGATTTTTGTTTCCGACGGCGCAAAGAGCGACACCGCCAACATTGGCGACATCTTCTCCGTTCACAACAAGGTTGCGGTGGGCGACCCCGTATACCCGGTGTATGTAGACACGAACGTCATGGCCGGGCGCGGCGGCGAGCTGGTAAACGGCCGCTGGTCCAACATCTATTACATGCCCTGCACGGAGGAAAACGGGTTTATCCCCTCCCTGCCGGCCGAAAAGGTGGATATCATCTACCTCTGCTTCCCCAACAATCCCACCGGCGCCATGGCCACTCGCGAGCAGCTGAAAGCCTGGGTGGATTACGCCCGCGAAAACGGCTCGGTCATTTTATACGATGCCGCATACGAAGCCTTTATCACCGGCGACCTGCCCCACAGCATCTATGAGATCGAGGGCGCGAAGGAATGCGCCATCGAATTCAAGAGCTTTTCGAAGACCGCCGGCTTTACCGGCACCCGCTGTGCCTACACCGTGGTGCCGAAGGAGCTCGTGCGGGACGGCGTCTCCTTGCATTCCCTCTGGGCGCGCCGCACCGGCACCAAGTTCAACGGAGCCCCCTATATCATCCAGCGCGGCGCCGCCGCGGTGTATTCCGAGGAAGGCAGGCGCCAGGTGCGCGAGACCATCGGGTTTTACCTCGAGAACGCGCGCATCATCAAGCAGGGCCTCCGCGACGCGGGCTTTACCGTTTACGGCGGCGAGAACGCCCCCTATATCTGGATGAAAACGCCGGACGGCCTCTCCTCCTGGGATATGTTCGACCGACTCCTGAAGGACGCCAACGTTGTGGGCACCCCCGGCAGCGGCTTCGGCCCCTCGGGCGAAGGCTTTTTCCGGCTGACCGCGTTCGGCAGCCGCGAAAACACCGAACGCGCGATTGAACGCATCAAATCCGTGCTGTAATATCGGGCGTTTCGCCCCCGGCAGCGGCACTTTTTCACATGCGAACCATATAGGAAACAGCGCCTTCCACGGTGAAAAACAGATTGTATCCTGTTTTTGAAGGTGAAAAAACATAAGAAGCCCGTGGCAGATTTCTACTGCCGCGGGCTTCCTTACTATCTTAGGGCAAGTCAGGAAAGAAAAGTTTCCTCACCCGGCCCCGGCTTTCCGGCCGTGCGGGCCTTCTTCCTATTTTAAGTGCGAATTTGAGATTCTCGTGCGCCGCTTCTCGCACACAGCATGCATTTTATCGACTGCCGCGGGCTGCTCTTGTGCGTCTTTACTTTCCATTTGCGGCGGCAGAGGAAAATGGCTCCCGCGTGCGCGAAAGGCCGCCTTCAGAAACCGTTTTCCCGCCGCTTCTCCGGCGGCCCTTCGGAATTCTTGCTTTTTCCTGTGTTTTTTCCGAAAGAATCCGGCGGGATGGGCCCTGCAAAGGATTGAAAAGCGGCGTATTTTGTTGTAATATAAAAATAGGCTGACGCGCGATAGGGATAAATCGCCTGAGAAACGGCTCTTTTCCCGCCATAACGCACCCTCAAAGCTTGCAATACGTCGGTATTGCTTCCCTTTTCGGGCACATTCTGACGTAAAAACAGCTCGTTTTCAGGTGCAACGCAGTTTTGTAAGACAAAAAATTTTTTTGAGACGCAGGTGAAAAACGCAGGCATACTGCCGTATGCCGAGGCTTTTCACCAAGTATCAAGGGAATTTTATCTTCCAAAACCGTTTTCTCCCTATCGCGCGTCAGCCTAATTGTAACCTTGCTGTATTTCAGTATAAAGGAGTGTGTCCGGCTATGTCAGCAAAACGGGGCGGCGTCCTCTTTTTCAAGATCGCCGCGTGGGTCCTCGCTATTCTTCTGGTGCTTTCCTGTCTCTTCACCGCTCTTGTCTGGATGGGAAGCGACCGCTTCCACGACCTCTCCTTTGCCCTCGGCCGAAAGGCCGTGTTTATCCGCGATTCTACCGACCCCGAGGTCCCGCAGTACAGCGCGGCCCTCGTGAGCAGGGCCGAAATTTCCTCCCTTGCGCCCGGCAATTATATCCTCGCGCAGACGGGCGGGCGCGTATTCCCCGCAAAAGTGCTTTCCCTTTCGGGGGCGGGCGGCTCCATCCTCGTTTCAGAAGGCGGCATAGAGCAGACCATCTCCTTCCGCGAAGCGGCGGCCAAGATCGAATCGGTCACGCTCGCTACCGTCCCTGTGGGGCGGGCGCTCCACCGCTACGCCGTGCTCGTGAGCTCCTTTCCGAACAGCCTCTTCTTCCTCTGGCTCCCCCTTCTCCTCCTTTTCCTTCTCATCCTTCTCCTGATTTTTCTGCGCCGCGCCGCCAAGCGCCGCAGGCGGGCGTCCTTTTCGCCGGGGCCCGCACCCCTTCCCGCCGTTCCCCCGGCGGCTGGCGACGAAAACGATTTTTCCCTTTTTTCGCCCCACAATCTCGATTCCATCGATTTCTCGAAAATAGACCTCAGCGATACGGGTCTCTTTGATATTAAACTGTAAAGAAGGTTTTCCGATGAAAAACGCGTATCCGAACGACTTGGTAAAATCGAAAATCCGGGCCCTGATCGCCTCGCGTGAGCAGCTTCTCAAGGAAAACGCTTCGCTGAAAAAGGCGCAGCAGACCCTGCAGGCGCAGGCTTCCCTCCAGCGGGACGATTCCGCTCTCCTGCGCGAAAAGGACGCGCAGATTAAGGAGCTTCTGCACCGCATTTCGGAAATGGAGGCCCCCTCCGCCGCGCCGCTCGCCGGCCCGGCCGAAGAAACGCTTTCCGCCGAAAACGCCGCCCTGCGCGCCCATGAAGAAGAGCTGGCCTCCCAGAACGGCGTTCTCCGCGCGCGGATTTCCTCCCTTCTCTCCCAGCTGGAAGAACTGAAGCAGGCTTCCGAGCGGCAGGAGGAGGCTCAGGCCCAGCCGGAAGACCCACCCGTGCAGCCGGATGAAGCCCTTGTCCCTCTCCGTGCGGACGGGCACGCCGAAGAGCTCCAGGCGCTCCGCGACCGGGAAGCCGAGGCACAGGAAAAATGCCGCCAGCTTGCCGATCAGAACAACGAGCTTTATGTAAAACTGCGTGCTTCCTCCGACCGCCTTGCCGCGGCGGAAGCGGAGCTTGCCCGCCTGAAGCAGGCAAGCGGCGAGCTCTCCTCCCGGAACGAGGCCCTCGCCCGCGAAAAGGATTCCCTCCTCGTTCAGCGCCGGGAGTATGAAGAACGGGTGGCGCGCCTCGAAGCGCAGCTGGCCCGCGCCCGCACGGAGGAAGAGCAGCTGAGCATCCGGCTCGGCCGGGTGTTTATTGAAGTGCAGGCCTCCGCACAGCGGATCCTGGAGCGGGCGAACCTGGAAGCGGAACGGATCCGGAGCGGAGCGGCTTCCGCAAACGGCGCGTTCCTTCAGGAGCTCGAGCAGATGCAGTCCGAGCTGCGGGACGTCCAGTCGAATGTGGGCGAGCTGTTCCGGGAATTCAACGGCAGGGTGGACGACCTCGAGCAGATGCTCGAACGCGCGCGCGGCCGCCTTGCGAACCCCGGCGAATAAATCCGCATCCCGCGCAGTATATTAGATCAAAACGGAGCTCTGTGCGGCAGACGCCGTGCCGGATGCTCCGTTTTCTTTCAAAAAGGAGCCTTGCATGGAAATTACGGTATCTCCTCTGAACATGGAAGAACTGCCCGAAGCCCTCGCGGTGATCCGCGAAAGCTACGATACGCTTCTTGCCCCCTCCATGGAGCCGGAGGGAAACCGGGATTTTTACCGGTTTGCCTGCCTCGAAGAAATGAAAAAGCGGTTTTCTTCCTCCCTTTTCCTCGCGGCGCGGGAGGGCGGGCGCATCGTGGGCATGCTCGAATGCGCCCTCGGAAAAAAGCCCCACCTCCGCCTGTTTTACGTGCTGCCCAGCCGGGTGCGCGAGGGCATCGGCGGGCGGCTGTTCTCCTCCCTGCTCGAACGCCTCGCGGAGGAATGCCCGAAAGCCCGGCGGCTTACGGTGAACGCATCTCCCTATGCGGAAGAAATTTACCGCGCGCTCGGCTTCCGGCACGCCGCCGCGCGCACCTGTAAAAACGGGCTCTGGTACCGGCCCATGCGAAAAAAGCTCCCCCTTTCCCCTCGGCGCCGGAAGGCCCGCCGCATCCGCCGGCGCATTTCGCTCGCGGCCCTGCTTCTGCTGCTCGCGGCAGCCGCCGGCATCGGCTGGTGGGGCACCCACCTCCCCCTCACCGTTACGGAATACACCGTTCGGAGCGATAAGCTCCCCGCCGATTTTGGAGACTGCGTGATCGCCGTCGTCTCCGACCTGCACAACGCCGAATTCGGAGAGCGCAACGCCCTGCTTGCGGAAAAAATCCGTGAAGCCGGCCCGGATTTCATCCTGGTGCCGGGGGATACCCAGGGCTATACGCGCGATCCCCATTCGCTGGACGCCTTCCGCGGCCTCATGGAACAGCTCGGCGGGGAATACCCCGTTTACGTGACCCGCGGCAATCACGACTGGTACGCGGTGTCGGAAGAGAACCCTGCCCCCTCCATGCAGAATTTTGTGGACGGCATTGAAAGCACCGGCGCCGTATACCTGCATAATAAGGTTGTCACCGTGGAGCATAACGGCACGCCGCTCATCCTCGCCGGCATCGAAGACGACGAGCTCCCGAGCATCCCGGAGGTGCAGAAATATCTGCCCGGCTTCACGCCCGATCCGGAGCAGTATCATATCGTGGTGACGCATATGCCCTTCGGGCGGTTCGCACTCAGCGAATTCGGCTTCGATTTGATGATCTGCGGGCATTACCACGGCGGCATTTTCCGCCTGCCCGGCATCGGCGGCCTGCTTTCGCCCTACCGCACGCTCAACCCCTCCATCGACAAGGGGCAGTATACCTATGGCAATATGACCATGATTTTGAGCGCGGGCCTCGGCGAGGCCGAATACAAATGGCTCCCCCGTTTCAATAACCCCCCGGAGCTGGTGATCGTGCACCTGACGCCGCCCCGGCAGGATGCTCCATAAAATTTTGCAAAAACTTTTTAAAAATACATTGATTTTTCGGACGAGTTGTGATAAGATAACCAAGTGCCGAAAATGCGCTTGTAGCTCAGCTGGATAGAGTGTTTGGCTACGAACCAAAAGGTCGGGGGTTCGAGTCCCTCCAAGCGCGCCATGATTGACCGTCCCAATAGGGGCGGTCTTTCGCTTTGTTTGAGGTTTTGTTTTGATTTTCGTATCGCGGCGCGCTCCGTTCGAAGGGAGCCCTTGGCTCCTCCTCACGGGGAGGGACACGTCGGCGAAAAGCCGCCACCGGCGGCTTTTCCTCTGCCTCCGTACTCCAAGCGCGCCATGATTGACCGTCCCAATAGGGGCGGTCTTTCGCTTTGTTTG
>CAUBKG010000061.1 GCA_958436475.1 uncultured Clostridia bacterium | reverse complement strand
ATTTTGGCAGTTTTTTTCAGCTCATTTTGTTGCTTCCCGCAAGAATTAATGATATACTTTTTTAGAGATAAAGACGATAAAAAGCCATGCGCTTGTTACCCATTTTTGAACACACAGGAATCTTCATTGAGAATCGTTACAGGAGGCCATCGTGTTATCATTTCTGAATCATTTCAACACCGCCGTTATCTGGATTTTTACGCTGATGTATTCTTACCAGATGTTTTACGCCGTGGTAGCGCTCCTGCACCGCAAAAAGGAAAACGAGGAACCCCCGAAAAAATTACATAAATTCGCGGTATTCATTGCCGCCCGAAATGAATCGCTGGTGATCGGCGAGCTGATCCGAAGCATCAAGCGGCAGAATTACCCGCAGGAGCTTCTGGACGTGATCGTGGTTGCAGACAACTGCACAGACAATACCGCCGAGGTGGCACGTGAGTGCGGCGCCATCTGCTATGAGCGCTTCAATCAGGAGCAGGTCGGCAAGGGCTACGCCATGGATTATGGTTTCCGGATGATCGAGCAGAACCAGCCCGACGCGGGGTATGAAGGCTATTTCATCCTGGACGCCGATAATCTCCTCGACCCGAACTATATAGCCGAGATGAACAAGGTGTTCGACAAGGGCTTCCGCGTCATCACGAGCTACCGCAACTCTAAGAATTACGATTCCAACTGGATCTCCGCCGGGTATTCCCTCTGGTTCCTGCGCGAAGCCAAATACCTCAACAACCCGCGCATGCTGCTCAAAACCAGCTGCGCCGTTTCCGGCACCGGCTTCCTCATTCACAGCGACATCGTTAAGAAGAGCGAGGGCTGGAAATACCACCTGCTGACCGAGGATATCGAGTTCTCCATCGACAGCGTCATCCAAGGCGAGCGCTTCGCTTACTGCGGCGACGCCATTCTCTACGATGAACAGCCCTGCACCTTCAAGCAATCCTGGACGCAGCGCATGCGCTGGGCAAAGGGCTTTTACCAGGTGCTCGGCAAATACGGCAAGGATCTCGTGAAGTCCATCTTTAAAAAAGGACATGTTTCTTTTGCCGCTTATGACATGCTGATGACCATAACCCCCGCCGTTTTCGTTACGGTGGCGAGCGTGCTGGTAAACACCGTAGCCTTGATTTTCGGCCTGACCCAAACGGTGGTAAACCCCATGCTCATCCCTCACGTGCTCAATTCCCTCGTGCTGCTGGTGGTCGACTTCTATCTGATGCTTTTTGCCTTCGGCCTGCTCACCACCATCACCGAATGGAAACGCATCCACTGCAAGGCCTGGAAAAAGATATGGTATACCTTCACCTTCCCGCTCTTCATGCTGACCTATGTGCCCATCGCCATTGTGGCCCTCTTCAAGAAGGTGGAATGGAAGCCGATCCATCACAATGTTGTGAAGGCGATCGACGATCTGGGAACGGGATCGGGCAAATAAAAACCAAGCAGAAAAAACCGCCCGCCGAAAGGATTGTATCTCCTTTCGGCGGGCGGTTTCTTTTCTGACGAAATACACAAGATTGTGGCAGACCTGTAAGGGGACCAGCCGCCTCGGTGAGCCGCTTTTGAGCACCGCCGTAATTTTTTCTTATGCCTTTTTCACAACCGGGATCCAGACTTCGCTGCGGGTATCTTCCCGGGTTCCGTCTTCCTCACAGTACACTTCGATATCCGGCGCCATACCGTATTCATAGCCGGAACTCGGCAGCCATTCTGCGGCAATGCGCTTCTGCATTTCTTGAATTGCGGCCGGCATGGGGCCGATGCAGGGAAACACCGCCCATGTGGCGGCGGGCACGGTGAATTCCTCCATTCCTTCCGGTACGGCCTGATCGGTGGAAACGGCGATGTAATAATCGAATTTAATATTGTCTGAACAGGGTTCGCCGCAGGCGCTGACGCCAAGCATGCCGAGCGGCTGCTTCCCCATCATGGAAGCAAGCTTTGCAAGGCGGCCGCTCTGCCCCGCCTCCTCCCAAAATTTCGGGATTTCGCGATAGCACGCCTCGTTTTCCATGGTGGTGGAGAGCTTCGGCCCCACAATACGGAAGGCCTCTTTTTTTACAATCCGGTAATCCATAATAACAGCTCCTTTGATCGATACTTGAAAGGCGATCGGCGGATAGGCTTTCAGCATTACCCCTTTTTCGCGCGCAGCGTTGGGCGCTATGCCGTGCAGGCTCTGAAAGGCCCTTGTGAAGGCGGTGGGGGAATCATAGCCGTATTTTAAGGCGATATCCAACACCCGCTCATCCGTATTCTGCAAATCGAATGCAGCACGCGAAAGCCGCCTGCGGCGGATGTATTCCGACAAGGGGACCTCGGCCATATAGGAAAAGAGGCGCTGAAAGTGATACGCGGAGCAGCACGCCTTTTGTGCGACAGCGGCATAGTCGATCTTGCCATCCAGGCGGCTTTCCACATATTCAATTGCTTCGTTCATCCGTGTGAGCCAATCCATAAACCGTTCTCCTTTCGATGAAAAGTATACCGTGAAACACAAAAGTCCGCCTCTCATTTCCTGCACGAATATGAGAGGCGGACTTGAATTCCGTTCCATTATAAAGTGAGCTGTTCCCCCTGCTCCTCCGCGGTGGGGAGGGCACCCGCCGCCGGCAGGTTCTTCGCACGGTAGCGATGGGGCTTTAAGAGGCTCCCCTCTTTATATGGTTCGGCCTTAATGAGCATCCGGCCCTTGCGCTGGGTCATGACCGAAACGCCCTGCGTATCCTTGGAGGCTTTTGCCGCAACCGCTCCGGTATGCACCAGCAGCTTCCGGCCGCTGGAAGAATGGAGCAGGTATTCGCCGTCTTCCTCCGTGTAGAATGCGGCGACAAGGGGCTGCTTTGCACAATATGCCGACACGAGCTTGCGGCGGTTGGTCTTGGTCTGGTACGATGCCATATCCACCTTGGCCAGCTTGCCGTCCGCAAAGAAAAAGAGCATATAGCCGCGGTAGGTATCGGTTACCGCCATATACACCACCGATTCGCCCTCCTCCATTTCCAGGCGCTGCGGGATATAAACGCCCATCACGCTGGCCTTGGTTTCCTCAAAGGCGGAAAGCTTCGCTTTATACACCTGCTGACGGTTTGTGAAGAACAGAAGCTCTTTATTGTTGGTGGTTTCGAAGGCTTCTGTGATCGCATCGCCCTCCTTGAGCTTCTGCTCCCCGCTCATGCGCAGGGACTGCGGCGTGATCTTTTTGAAATAGCCGTCTTTCGAGAGAAAAACATGCACCGGATAATCGGGCAGCTCCTCTTCGGGGGAACCCTCTTCTTCCTCGCCCTTATAATACAGCTGTGTTCTGCGGGGCTTGCCGTATTTTTTCTCGACCTCACGCAGCTCTTCCACAATGATCTTTTTGATGCGCGCGCCGCTTTTGAGGATTTCCTCCATTTCGGCCACGTCCCGCTCGAGGTCTTCGATTTCCTTCGTGCGGTTGAGGATATATTCCCGGTTCAAGTGGCGGAGCTTGATTTCCGCCACATATTCAGCCTGAATCTGGTCAATGCCGAAGCCGATCATCAGGTTCGGCACCACTTCCGCTTCCTCATCTGTTTCCCGGGCGATCTTAACGGCCTTATCGATATCCAGCAGGATGCGCTCTAGGCCCTTTAAGAGGTGCAGCTTGCTTTTCTTTTTGTTCAGGTCGAAATACACGCGGCGGCGCACGCATTCGATGCGGAAGGCCGCCCATTCCTGCAGCAGCTCCCGCACGCCCATCACGCGCGGCACGCCGGCGATCAGCACGTTGAAATTGCAGGAGAACGTATCCTCCAGCGGGGTGCTTTTAAAGAGCTTGCGCATGAGCTTATCGGGGTCTGTTCCCCGTTTCAAATCAATGGTGATGCGCAGGCCATGGAGCCCGATTTCATCGCGCACATCGGAAATTTCGCGCAGCTTTCCCGTTTTGACGAGCAGAGTGATCTTTTCAATGATGGCTTCCACCGTGGTTGTGGGGGGAATCTCGGTGACGTCGATGCAATTGTTCTCTTTATCGTACTGATATACGGAGCGGACGCGAAGCGTTCCGCGGCCCGTTTCGTAAATCTGGCGAAGCACGGCTTCATCGTACAGAAGGCGGCCGCCACCGGGGAAATCCGGCCCCTTCATGCGCTCGAGCAGGTCCACATCCCGCCCGGAAAGGTAATCGATCGCCGCCTCGCACACCTCGGTGAGGTTAAAGGGGCAGATGGAGCTCGCCATGCCCACCGCGATACCGGTATTGGCGTTGACGAGGATGGTGGGGAACGTGACCGGCAGGAGTGAAGGCTCCTTCATGGTACTGTCGTAATTATCGACGAAATCGACCGTTTCCTTTTCGATATCCCGGAACAGCTCGGCAGAGATCCCCTCAAGCTTCGCTTCCGTGTACCGGGCTGCCGCCCAGGCCATATCGCGCGAATAGGCCTTGCCGAAGTTGCCCTTGCTATCCACATACGGATGCAGGAGCGCTTCATAGCCGCGGGAAAGGCGCACCATGGTATCGTAAATGGCGGCGTCGCCATGTGGATTGAGCTGCATGGTGCGGCCGACAATGTTGGCCGATTTGATCCTGCCGCCCGTTTGCAGCCCCATCTTATACATCGTGTACAGCAGCTTGCGGTGGGAGGGCTTGAAGCCGTCGATCTCCGGGATCGCGCGGGAAACGATAACGCTCATGGCATAGGGCATATAGTTGATTTTCAGCGTTTCGGTGATGGGCTGCTCCATCACCTCGCCCGCGCCGGCGATCATCACGTTGGGATTCAGCTTTTCCGGCCCCGCCGGAGGGCTTTTTTTCGTTCGTTTTGCCATTGTCTTCTCCGTCCGTCTAATAATATCAGGATACGTCGATCAAATCGAGGTAAATATGGCCGTTTTCCGCAATATATTCCTTCCGGCCGGAAAGATTGTCGCCTAACAGGAGGTCGAACATTTCACCCGTGCGGATGGCATCCTCCGGCTCTACCTTGATGAGGCGGCGTGTAGCCGGGTTCATCGTTGTGAGCGACATCATATCCGCTTCGTTTTCACCCAAGCCTTTCGAGCGCTGGATGGTGTATTTCTGACCTGCGAGGCCGGAAAGGATCTCTGTTTTCTCCTGCTCGTCGTAAGCAAAATAGCTTTTTTCCCGGCAGGTGATTTCATACAGGGGCGATTCCGCGATATAAACCCTCCCCTTCTCGATTAGCGTAGGCGTCAGCCGGTAGAGCATGGTGAGGATGAGGGTGCGGATCTGGAAGCCGTCCACATCCGCATCGGTGCAGATGATGACCTTGCTCCAGCGGAGGGAATCCAAATCAAAATTGCTGAAATCCTTATTGGCCTTGGACTTCACCTCTACCCCGCAGCCCATGACCTTGAGCAGGTCGATGATGATATCGTTTTTGAAGATTTTATCGTATTCGGCCTTGAGGCAGTTGAGAATCTTGCCGCGCACCGGAATGATGCCCTGGAACTCCGGGTCCCGCGCCTGCTTACAGGCGCCGAGAGCAGAATCGCCCTCCACGATGTACAGCTCGCGCCGCGCGGTATCCCGGCTGCGGCAATCCACAAATTTTTGAACGCGGTTGGTCATATCGTTGGAAGCAGCCAGCGTTTTTTTGAGGTTCAGGCGTGTGGATTCCGCCTTCTCGCGGCTGCGCTTGTTGATGAGCACCTGTTCCGCGATTTTATCCGCTTCCATCTTATTTTCGATGAAATAGACTTCCAATTGGTGGCGGAAGAAATCGGTCATCGCTTCCTGGATGAACTTGTTGGTGATGGCCTTTTTGGTCTGGTTTTCATACGAGGTTTGGGTGGAGAAGGAGGAAATCACCAGCGTCAGGCATTCCTCGATATCCTGAAAGGATATTTTACTTTCGTTTTTCTGATACTTCCCGCTCTGCTTCAAATAAGCGTCCACCTGCGAAACGAACGCGCTGCGCACCGCTTTTTCCGGCGCGCCGCCGTATTCGAGCCAGCTGGAATTATGATAATACTCGAGGAGCTTATGCTTATTGTCGAAACACAGGGCGGCGTTTATTTTCACCTTGTATTCGGGCTTGTCCGCGCGGTCGCGGCCGCGGCGCTCCGTTTGCCAGGACTGGATGGAGGCGAGCGTCTCCTCCCCAACGATTTCCTTTACATAGTCCACAATACCGTCTGCATAGCAGAAGGGGTAATCGGTGAAAGAGCCGTTTTCCTCTTCGTCCCGCACGAGAAAGGTGACGCCGGAATTTACGATGGCCTGCTTTTTGACGATATCCAGATAATATTCGAGCGGGATGGCAATATCGGTGAATACCTTCAAATCGGGCTTCCATTTGATGCAGGTACCCGTGCCCTTTTTGTGATACGCCTGCTTTTCGAGGCCGCCCACATTTTCCCCCTCTTTAAAATGAAGGGTATAGCGCATGCCGTCCCGCCGGATATCAACGTCCATGTATTCGGAGGAATACTGCGTGGCGCAGAGGCCGAGGCCGTTGAGCCCGAGAGAAAACTCATAGCTTTCGCCTTCGAGCGTATTGTACTTCCCGCCGGCATACATTTCACAGAACACGAGCTCCCAGTTATACCGCTCTTCCTTCGGATTATAATCGACCGGGATGCCGCGGCCGAAGTCTTCCACCTGCACGGAGCCGTCCCGGAAACGGGTGAGGATGATCCTATCCCCATATCCTTCCCGCGCTTCGTCTATGGAATTGGAAAGAATCTCAAATACGGAATGCTCGCAGCCCTCGATACCATCCGACCCGAAGATAACCGCCGGGCGTTTCCGGACGCGGTCCGCCCCCTTGAGGGACGAGATGCTCTCGTTTCCGTAGCTTGCCTGTTTCGATGCCATGAAACTCCTCCCATTCAAACCGCTGCAAGATTTATTGCATTAACTCTATTAGTTTATACCATATATTGATGGAAAGTCAAGAAGAGTGCCTTCATAAAGCCTGCCTGTTGCATATTTTTCCCCAAAAAGAAACAACCAATCTGCCGGTAAATCTCGCCTTGTCCCAGTTTTTACGGCTCTTTACAGTCGTCGAATTCAGCTTACCGGGTTGAAGGAAGCCTCTGTGAGAGCCTCTCCGTTAACGAGCGCATATTTTATTTCTCAAGTATGCCGCCGGCATTGCTTTCTCTGAGGGATCCCCGGTATCAGCAAGCACTCCGCAACAAAGGATCTCCGCAAAAAAAGGCCCGCCGTGGCACGTTCCATCAGGAAGCGCCACAGCGGGTCAGTTGCTTTCTGTTCGGCCTCGTCTCTGGACACTCCGCCAGAGCTGTTTTCTATCGCCCATTTTTGAGGTTGTCCTTCGCATTTGCACCGCAAGGTTCCACCGATGGGTTCTTACTATTTATGATATTTCCCCGAATGGGAAATCTGAAACGCGCGGTAAAGCTGCTCAAGCAGCATAACCCTTGCGAGCTGATGCGGAAAGGTCATTTTAGAAAACGAAAGCTGCCAAGCGGCGCGCCGCTTTACTTCGCTGCTGAGCCCCCAGGAGCCGCCGATCAGAAATGCCATACGGCTTACTCCCTTCACGGCGAGGGTTTCGAGCCTTCCGGAAAAAGCCTCCGACGGCATCTGCCCGCCCTCGATGCATAAGGCCGCAACTTCCGATCCATTGGGGATTTTCGCGAGAATGCGCTCCCCTTCCTCGCGGAGCCCCGCTTCGATCTGCGCGGGAGAAGGGTTTTCCGGCATACGTGCTTCTGCAACCTCCGTAACGGTCAGGCGGCAATAGGCGGAAAGCCGCTTTTCGTATTCCGCGCAGGCGGCCCGCAGGTATGCTTCTTTGAGCTTTCCAACGCAGATGATGTGCACGGTGAGCAATCCTGTTTCCCCCTAAAATACGATCCGGTTTCCCGGCGCCAGGCGCGGGGCCACCGTAAGCTCATAATCTGCCCCTTCCCGCATACCGGCTCCCTCCAACTCGGCAACCGCCGTCTGGCGGGCCAGCTCCGGGTAATTGTTTTCCCGGCTGAGATGAGACAACACCAGGCGGGTGGTCCCGCTTTCAATCAGCCCCGGCAGCTCGCAGGCGCAAAGGGCGTTGCTCAGGTGCCCGCATTCGCCGAGAATACGGCGTTTTAAATAATAAGGATACGCACCCGATTCGAGCATGCGCACATCGTGATTGGATTCCAGCATCACGAGGTCGCACCCGGTCAGCGCGCGGCGTACCTCCGGGCTCACGAAGCCGAGATCTGTGCAGACGGCGATTTTCCGGTCGTCCGCCGTGCGGATGAGATAGCCGCAGCTTTCCTCACAGTCGTGCGAAGTGGGGAACGTGGATATCTCCATGCCCGCGATCTCCACCGCATCCTCAGGCAGCGCGCGGCAGGTGCATTTTTCTGAAAGGTATCCGCCGAGCTCCATGGCCCGGAGAGTCCCTTCCGTTGCATATACGGGGATTCCCTTCCGCCCCGCCAGCACCTTCACCGCGCTGACATGGTCGCTGTGCTCGTGGGTAATGAGCAGGGCGCGTATGGAAGAAACGTCCACCCCGATTTCCTCGAGCGCCAGCAAAATCTGCTTCGTATTGCGCCCGGCGTCCACCAGTATCCCGCCGGACGCTCCGCCGATATAGGTGCAGTTCCCCGAACTGCCGCTGAACAGGGTACAAAATCTAGCCATATGTATAACTTCCTCTTATCGTTTTGCTCCATTCCGGAAAACGGGCGGATTCGACTTTCGCTTTTAAAAAGAAAGCCATCATTTTCGCCCTGCTTCCCCTCGGAAACAGCGCCAAAAGGATGGCTCTGGGATACCTGCAAAAAAGAACGGCCGCCGGTTTACAGCGCCTTGCGGATCGCCTCGCCCGGTTTTATGCTGACAACGGAAATATCCGCGCCGAGCGCCTTGAATTTTTCCACAACGTTTTCATAGCCGCGTTCGATATAAATAATGTCTTCAATTTCCGTTACGCCGTCCGCCACGAGGCCGGCCAGGATCATTGCGGCGCCCGCGCGAAGGTCTGTTGCAACGACCGGTGCGCCGGTGAGATGGCTGACGCCGGTGATTACGGCGATTTTGCCGTCCACCTGGATCTGCGCGCCCATACGGGTGAGCTGGTCCACATAGCGGAAGCGATTGTCCCACACGCCTTCGGTAACGATACTAGTACCCTCAGCAATGCTCAGCAGAACGGAGGCCTGCGGCTGCATATCGGTGGGAAAGCCCGGATGCGGCATGGTTTTGATATTGGTACGCATCAGGGGGCGCTCACGGTACACGCGGACAGAATCGTCATACTCTTCCACGGTGACGCCCATTTCCTCGAGCTTTGCCGTGATAGATTCCAGATGCTTCGGGATAACGTTTTTCACAAGCACATTTCCGCCCGTGGCCGCCGCCGCAAACATATAGGTACCGGCTTCGATCTGGTCCGGGATAATGGTATACGTGGTGCCTTCCAGCCGCTCCACGCCGCGGATTTTAATAACATCTGTTCCGGCGCCGCGGATATCTGCCCCCATGGAATTCAAAAAGTTTGCCAGGTCAACGATATGCGGCTCCTTGGCCGCGTTTTCGATGACCGTCTGCCCCTTGGCCTTGACTGCCGCGAGCATGATGTTGATGGTAGCGCCGACCGAGACGACGTCCAGATAAATGGAATTGCCGGTAAGCTCCGCCGCCTTGGCTACCACGAGACCGCCCTTTTCGATTTCCACCGCCGCACCGAGCGCTTCAAAGCCTTTAATATGCTGGTCGATGGGGCGAAGACCGAAATTGCAGCCGCCGGGCATGGCGACCTTGGCCTGACGGAACCGGGTGAGCAGAACGCCGATCAGGTA
The DNA here is from genome assembly GCA_958436475.1 of uncultured Clostridia bacterium. Classification (GTDB taxonomy): domain Bacteria; phylum Bacillota; class Clostridia; order Oscillospirales; family Acutalibacteraceae; genus CAUBKG01. The sequence continues at coordinate 1,879 of CAUBKG010000061.1, read as the reverse complement.
AGCGGAAGCACGCATGTGCTTGGTCATTTCATAAGGGACCACGTGCGTGGTGATATGCCGCGCATCCACCTCGATGGTAGATTTGTTGATCATTTTAATGTTGACGCCCAACTGATACATGATCTGGATCAGGTGGGCAACGTCGCTGATATTCGGAATATTTTCAATACGGCAAACGCCGTCGCACATCATAGCTGCCGGTAAAATGGCAACGGCCGCGTTTTTCGCGCCGCTGATCTCCACTTCGCCGCTCAGAGGGGTTCCGCCAACGATACGGTACTTATCCAACCAACACACCTCTTGTTTTCATTTTTTATTTATCCCGGCGCATTCGCCGCAGACACGAAATATCGTGCAAAACTCAATTTCAAACGTTATTATTATACCACAATTCGTATTCGTTTAGAAGAAAAAATGTAGAAAAACCAGACGCTCTTTTTAACAAAATAAACAAAATAAATCAACGTACTTTTATTATGTTTTAACACACGCGCTGTGAAAACACAACTGATTTTGGCAAAATAATTTCTAAAAATCAGAAAACGCATTTCTGCCGGAAAAGAAATGCTCGGATCCACCCGTTTCGGAGCTGGCACAGCCTTGACAAACGGGCGTATGCACACTACAATTTAATGTGCATACGCCCACTTTGTTTTTAGGAGGTGACCGGATGCCGCGCACGGTAAAATGCAGGCGGGTCTGCATGGAACCCAGATGCCGGCGTTTTTCGCCGGAAAACGGGGAAAGATTTCTCGTGCTGCAGGTGGAGGAGCTGGAGGCGCTCCGCCTGTGCGATCTCGAGGAGCTCGACCAAGCCACGGCCGCTAGGCAAATGGACATTTCACGGGGGACCTTCCAGCGTATTCTGTATTCCGCGCGAAAAAAAACGGCGGACGCCCTCGTGAACGGTCTGGGAATTTCCATTATGGGCGGTAATTATGAAGTATCCCTTCCCTGCAGAGGGAAAAAGCCTCTGTGCTCCCACTGCGGGCGGATCAAAACAAAGGAGACTGAAGAATCATGAGTGAAAATTGTACACACGACTGCGGCTCCTGCTCGGAAAGCTGCAGCGAACGCACCAAAAGCAAAACGGATTTTCTCGAAAAGCCGAATGAGCTGAGCCATATCAATAAGGTGATCGGCATCGTGAGCGGCAAGGGCGGCGTGGGAAAATCGCTCGTTACCTCCCTGCTGGCGGTCGTCATGAACCGCCGCGGGCATAAGGCCGCCATTCTCGATGCGGACGTAACCGGTCCTTCCATCCCGAAGGCCTTCGGCATCCGGGAGAAAGCCACGGGAGACGGCGAGCACCTCTTCCCGGTAAAGAGCAAAATGGGGATCGATATTATGTCTGTCAACCTGCTGCTCCCGAACGATACCGACCCTGTAGTCTGGCGCGGGCCGATCATCGCCGGAACGGTCAAGCAGTTCTGGACCGACGTGATCTGGGACGATGTGGATTACATGTTTGTGGATATGCCCCCGGGAACGGGCGACGTACCGCTGACCGTGTTTCAGTCTATCCCGCTGGACGGTATCATCGTCGTAACATCTCCTCAGGAACTCGTTTCCATGATCGTGGCAAAGGCGGTCAAGATGGCGGAAATGATGAACGTGCCTATTTTGGGGCTTGTGGAAAACATGAGCTATGTGGAATGCCCGGACTGCGGCAAGCAGATCAAAGTCTTCGGGGAAAGCCACATCGAGGCCGCAGCGGCCGAGCATCATACGAAAGTGCTCGCCAAGCTGCCCATTACCCCGTCGATCGCTTCCGCGTGCGACAAGGGCGTGATCGAGCTCTTTGAAGGCGACTGGCTCGAAAAAGCCGCCGATGTGATAGAAGCGTTATAAAGGAGTGCGGTACTATGAAAATTGCGGT
>CAUBKG010000060.1 GCA_958436475.1 uncultured Clostridia bacterium | reverse complement strand
CCAATGGGCGCCCCTACGGCGGTTTCGGAAAGCAAGAGGCGCATATTCCGGCCCCTACGGCGGCGGTGAAAAACAAGATGCGCATATTCCGGCCCCTACGTCATGGAAAGCAGCCCCGTGAAGCGGCGTATTTGTTTTGCGTAAAAACGGCAAGGCCCAAAAACCGGCATCCAAAGCCGGTAAAAATCTCCTGCGCGAAACGGCGCGCGTGAGGGGAATCCTATGGATACGCCCGGGCAAAAGCCGAATCCAAACGGCATCGAAACATAAAAAATTTTTTGATCGGTGTCAAATTTTTAGAAAACAATAAATTATATGTCATCGGCAACGCAGAATGGGCGTTTGGAATTCCTTTTCCCAAGAATGTAATTGCACGCCCCGAATTTTCTAAAATAAATCGGGTGCAAAATACAGAAGGTATTATTACGCACGGAACGATTCAAAAAGAATGGACGGGCGCAAAAAAGCCGCGCGGCGGCCCCAGATTTCCGGCGCAGCACGCCGGGCCGGGCGGCGGGAAAGGGAGATAGCATGAAGCAAATCATAAAACGAATCACAGCCGTGCTGGCGGTTTTTTCCCTGCTTACGGTGATCGGCTCCGGAACGCTTGCAAATTCGCTTCCGGAAACGTTTACCGTCACGAAAGGGCAGAGCCTTACCATCAATTACCCCCTGCGGCTGGAATCCAGAACAGACAGCGGCGCGCTGGCTGCCGAAAAAACGGGCGGCGGCACCGAAAAATACGAAACCACATTAAATGCGTTTGGGATATTCCCCATTAAAAAAGCGGAGGTCACCGTAGCGGAGCCGAAATACGTGATCCCGAGCGGCCGGCTCTTCGGCCTCAAGATGTTCACGGCCGGTGTGCTGGTCGTGGGCCTCAGCGATATCCAGACGGCCTCCGGCATGGAGAACCCGGCGCAGAAGGCGGGGCTCAGGGAGGGCGACCTCATTCTTTCCATCGACAGCAAGGAGGTTTCCACCAACGAAGAGGTGGCCGCCGCCGTACAGGACTGCGGCGGAAAGCCGCTCACCCTCGAGGTGCAGCGAAAAAATATGGGCTTCACCGTGGAATTCACACCCGTAAAATCCTCCGTATCGGGGAAATATATGGGCGGCTTCTGGGTGAGAGACAGCTCCGCAGGCATCGGCACCATGACCTTTTATGACCCGGACACCGGCGTGTTCGCCGGGCTCGGCCATCCCATCTGCGATATCGATACCGGCGAAATCCTGCCCCTCATGACCGGCGAAATCGTTAACGCAAACCTCGTGGGCGTGGTGAAGGGAGTCAGCGGCATCCCGGGCGAGCTGCGCGGCGTGTTTGTGGAAAACACGCAGATCGGCACCTTGAAGTCCAATGGGGAAACCGGGGTATACGGCTTTTCCAAGGATTCCGGCTTCACGGGCGGGAAGGTCCAGGTCGCCATGAAGCAGGAGATAAAGCTCGGCGAAGCGGAAATCCTCGCAACGGTTGTGCCGGGTGAGCCGCAGCGCTATCAATGCATGATCGAAAAGGTCAATTATAACGACCAAAGCCCAAGCAAAAACATGGTGATCCATATCACGGATAAACGCCTTCTCGACGCCACGGGCGGCATCGTGCAGGGGATGAGCGGCAGCCCGATCGTGCAGGATGGGAAGTTGATCGGCGCGGTCACGCATGTGTTCATCAACGAACCGGAAAAGGGATATGCCATTTTTGCGGAAAATATGCTGAAAACGGCCTCGGAAACGGCCGCCCAGCAGAGTGAAAATAAGGCATCTTAAACCGCCTGATAGGGGATATACCGGGGAAAACGGCATATCCCCTGTTTGCTTATAAACATATTATTCAGCAAAATTTAAAAAAAATCATCAATAAGCTATTGCCATTACTTCCAATTTATGGTATTATACATCCATCACACTTTTTGGGGGAATCATGATGAATAAAAGATTAAAAGTATTAATTGCCGATGATACCACGGAATTTGGCCGCAGCTGTGCGAGTGCGCTCCGGGCCAAGGGCTGTGAGCTGATAACCTGCCCGAAAGACGGTATGGCGGTGATTTCGGAAATTGCCAAAAGCCAGCCGGACGCCGTGCTGATGGATATGTTCATGCCCAGCATGGACGCCCTGGGCGTGCTGAACACCAACCGCTCCGAGCAGGAAACGCATCCGATGTTCCTCGTGATGTCCGGCATCGATAACCCGATCCTCGAAAGCGAGGCCATTGCCGCGGGCGCTTCCTATTTCTTTATCAAGCCCTTCGATATCGAGGTGATGACCGAGCGCCTGCTGCACTTTGCCGAGCTGCGCACCCGCCCCGTAAAATTCACCCCGGTGAAGGACAATGTGACCGATACCGACCTTGAAATCATGGTGACGGATATCATCCATCAAATCGGCGTGCCCGCGCACATCAAGGGGTATAAATACCTGCGCGAGGCGATCATCCTCGCCATCAACGATGCGGATATCATCAATTCGGTCACGAAGCAGCTCTATCCCACCGTGGCGAAGAACAACCAGACCACCTCCTCCCGCGTGGAACGCGCCATCCGCCACGCCATCGAGGTCGCTTGGGACAGAGGCGACGTGGACGTTCTCAATTCCTATTTTGGCTACACCATCCACACGGGCCGCGGCAAGCCCACGAATTCCGAATTCATCGCCATGATTGCCGATAAGCTCCGCCTGCGCCTGAAAATGACGGCGTAAATGCGGCCCGATCCTCCCTTCGGGGAGGATTTTCTGTTTTTGGAATCTTCCTTGCAAAAAATGACGAATATCATTATAATGTGGGTAGTAATAGCTAACAGAGAAAACAGTGCGGTTTCCTCTGTTTACCGATACGACCAGAAGCGGGGAAGTGAAAGATGTGCCGGTAAAAGTATTGCAGGTGCTCGGCGCCATGAACCAGGGCGGCGCCGAAACGATGATGATGAACGTGTTCCGCCAAATCGACCGGGAACAGTTCCAGTTCGATTTTTTATCCTATTCCAGCGAAAAAGCGTATTATGACGATGAAATCCGCGCCCTCGGCGGGCGGATCATTTATATGGACAGCCCTCAAAAGCTCGGGGCCCTTCGCTTTGTCACGCGGCTCGGCAAAATCATCCGCGCCGGGCATTACGATGTGGTGCACGCCCACACGCTTTACAGCATCGGGCTCATCCTCGCGGCGGCATGGCGCGGGCGCGCCAAAATCCGCATCGCCCACGCCCACGCGAACGGGGATACCCCCACGGGCTGGAAGCGCCGGATATACCAGCGGGCGATGAAGCTGCTTGTCCGCTTGTTTTCCACGCGGTGGATGGCGTGCAGCCGCGGCACGGGGGAATATTTTTTCGGAAAAGCCTTTGGCGAAAAGGGCGAGGTCGTGCCAAACGGCATCCGTATGGAATCGTTCGAAGCGCTCGGCGCGGGCAGCCCCGCTGCCTTCCGGGAGAAAAACGGCCTTCCGGCGGATGCGTGGATCATCGGCCAGGTGGGCACGATGAACGAAGTGAAAAATTACCCGTTTTCGGTGGGGCTCGCGCAGAAGCTCCGGGAAAAGGGCGAACATTTCCGCATGCTGTTTATGGGAGACGGCCCGGAGGAGGAAAGCATCCGTGCGCTCTGCCGCGAAAAAGGGGTGGAAGACCGTGTGGTTTTCCTCGGCCGCAGGCCGGACACGGCGGAGTGGATGCAGGGGTTCGATGTGCTCATCTGCCCCTCGGTTTATGAAGGCTTCGGCAATGTGGTGCTGGAAGCGCAGGCCGCTGGAACCGCGGCGGTGGTTTCCGACCGCCTGACCCCCGATGTGGATATGGACCTTGGGCTCGTTACCTACCTGCCGCTGGAGGCGGAGGCCGAAGTGTGGATTGAAGCGCTCCGGAAGGCCTCGGCGCAGAAAAGGGAAGATAACGCCGCGTGCCTGCAGAGGATCCGCGAAAAGGGCTATGATGCGCCTTCGAGCGCCGGCCGGATCGCGAAAGCCTATCTGGGCCGATAAAGCGGAGCATATAGATGCCCACCGGAGATTTGGCGGGCGTTCACAAAACAGCAAAAAGCATCCTGTCCGGTATCAAACCGGGCAGGATGCTTTCGTTTAAAAAATGCAGAGCAGCCGGATAAACGGGAACTAATCAAAGAATTTCCCCCGATAGAAATTCTCGTTTTCGAGCTTCTTCGCCGTCAGCCGGAAGATAACGTTGCCGTCCGGGCAAACGATATCCTTGCTGTATTTGCTGCCGCCGCCGATATTCTCCAAATCTCCGCCGCTTCTCACAGCTTCCATGATCGGGAACATCACCATCATTACTTTGGAGCAAATGCCCTGACCGTCCGCATTCACAGGACAGCCATAGGTGCAGGTATACTTATCTCCGATTTCCTCGCCGTTCCTGCAATACCGCTCTGTGTGGTCGCTGCGGAGAAACCCGGTTACCTCGATTTCCCATTCGTATTCCTCGGCATACCATTTTTTCATGATTTCCCTCCAAAATCCGGTTTATGAAGCTAGGTCCCTGCCGGATAGGGAAAAGAGTCGTTTTTCAGGCATTTTTTCATTTCCGGCACAAACTTATCATAACACACAAATATCCCGGATACAACGGCGTATGTTACGCTGCTTATACGGGCTATCTGCCGCTTGAAACCACGCTGCCGCGGTTCTCCCACCTTTTTTTCAGAAAAGCTCTTTGAAAAAAAGCCGCTGCGTCATATTTCCCCCGCATCCCGGCAAAGCTAAGAAAAAAACAAGGGGGAATTTCGGTGCAAGTGACGAACGACAGCCGGTCTATCTGGCAAAAGGAAGCCCAGATGCCGAACTATAAACGGCTCGAAAAGGATATCCGGGTGAAAAACCTGATTATAGGCGGCGGGCTGTGCGGCCTGCTTACGGCCTATCAGCTCCAGCAGAAGGGCGAAACCGATATCGCGGTGATCGAGGCGGAGGAGTTTATGAGCGGCATGTCCTCCCGGACAACGGCGAAAATCACCTCCCAGCACGGCACGGTGTACCAGGACCTTTTATCGCTCGGCAGGGAGAAGGCCCGGCAGTATGCCGGGGCGAATGAAGCGGCCATTGCCATGTATCAGCAAATTATCGAAAAGGAACAGATCGAATGTGATTTTGCAAGGTGCGACAGTTATCTTTACACCGTCACGCCCAAAGAAGTGAAAACCCTTCAAAAGGAAGCGGAAGCCGCGGCGCTTCTCAACATCCCCGCGAGCTTCGAAATCACCACGGAACTGCCCTTCCCCGTGAACGGCGCGGTGCGCTTTCCCCGTCAGGCGCGCTTTCAGCCGGTGCTGTTTGCAAAGCGTATCTGCGAGCTTCTCGAGGAGCGCGGCGCGAAGCTTTACAGCCACACGAAGGCGCTTTCGGTCGAAGACGGCCGCGTCCTGACAGAGGAGGCCTCTATCAAGGCATACCGCGTGTTTATCTGCACGCGCTATCCAATGGAGGATAAAAAGGGCTTATACTTCGCAAAGCTCTATCAGCAGCGGTTTTACCTGCTTGCCCTCGAAAACGCGCCCGTCCTTCAGAATATGTATCTCGAGGTGGGCGGCGCGGAGCATTCCCTTAGGCCGCATCGGGGATATCTGCTCTTCGGCGGCTTCAACCACAAAACGGGGCACGAGGAAAAAACGCAGCATCTCGAAGACCTGCGCAGGAAAGCGAAGGAGCTGTTCCCGGAAAGCCGGGAGGCGGCGGGCTGGTCCTCGCAAGACTGCATGACGCACGATTCCATCCCCTATATCGGGCGGGAAGAACGAATCGGCGAGCGCGTTTTTATCGCCGCGGGCTTCAACGAATGGGGCATGTCCACCTCCATGGTGGCGGCGGACCTTTTGAGCCAGCTTGCGCTGGAACGGGACGCGCCGAACGCCCCGGTGTTTTCCCCGAGGAGGGTGGACCCGGCTTTGCAGGCCAAAAGCTTCACCGTGCAGGCGGCCGATATGGCGTATAACTTTATTGCAAAAGCCATTCCCTTCGGCAGTGCGGAGGGGATAAAGCCCGGCGAAGGAAAAATCGCCGAGGTGGGAGGCAAGCGGACGGGAGTCTACCGCCGGGAGGACGGCGCCCTGCTCGCGGTGGAGGCGCGCTGCACGCACATGGGCTGCCCGCTTCAGTGGAACCCGGATGAAAAAACGTGGGACTGCTCCTGCCACGGCTCCCGCTTCAGCCCGGAGGGCCGCGTAATCAGCGGCCCGGCGCGGGAACCGCTCAAGAGGGTGGACTTACAGCATGAATAAGGCCGCCGTATTTTGCGAAAGTCAAAAGGGCCCCTTCTTCGAGGGGTGGTACTGGAAGCACCGCAGCGGCCCGCGCGTGGATGCGTTCATCCCCGGAGTGAGCGTGGGGAAGGACGGGCGGCGGATGGCCTTCGTGCAGTATATCGGGCCGCGCGGCACGGCCATGGCGCGCTATCCCGCCGAACAATTTTATGCGAGCCCCCGGCGCCTTTTCATCCGGGTGGGGGAAAACGAATTTTCCGAGCAGGGCGCAAGGATCCGCATGACGGGCGAGCGCTTCGATATCCGGGCCGATTTCCGGTATGGGCCGTTCGAAACGGTACGCCGCACGGCTTACGCCCCCACCCTGATGGGCCCGTTTGCCTATCTGCCGCATATGGAATGCTGCCATGACGTGCTGAGCCTGTCCCACACCGTGGAAGGGACTTTTTCCTGGAATGGCGGGCGGGAGGAATACAGCGGCTCCGGCTATCTCGAAAAGGACTGGGGGCGTTCCTTCCCGGAGGCGTGGACCTGGCTGCAGTGCTCCGATTTCCCGGGAAAAAGCTGCCGCTTCATGGCCGCCTTCGCCCGCGTGCCGCTGCCCGCCGGCTCCTTCCGCGGCCTCATCAGCGTTTTTACGATCGATGGGGAGCAGCACCGCGTCGCCTCGTATTACGGCGCGCGCGTGCGGGCCTTTTATTCCTCCCGAAAATTCACCTATCTCGAGTTTACCCAGGGGCCCCTGCGCGTGGCCGTCGAGGCGGAGCGGGAGGGAGCGGGCGTACTCTATGCCCCCGTGCTCGGCAATATGGAGCGCACCATCGAGGAATGCCCGGCTTGCGCGCTGCGGCTGCGCGTCTGGCGCCATGGGCGGCTCGTCTTTTCGGGGCGGGGCAAAAACGCGGGATATGAGCAGGTGGGCCGGTTATACTAAAACCGTTTCAGGGCTTCCTTCGCGGCAAGATAGCCGCGCTCGATGCATTCGCCGATCTTATCGAGCTCCAAAAGGCCCACATCATAGATTTTGGGCAGAATGGTGAGGCAGTCCGGCCCGCTGACGCACCGGGTGATTTCATACGACATGATGTTCAGCGCCTGCGAGGAATAATCCAGTAGGTTATTGAGAGCGCGTTTGTGCTGGCCGCAGTACCCGAGGTTCACGGAGATCAGCCGGTCCGCGCCGAAAACGCGCAGAACGCGGTCGGGCAGGTTGCAGACGATCCCGCCGTCGCAAAGCGTGCGTCCGTGCCACACCTTTGGGCGGAACACGCCCGGAAAGGCACAGCTTGCCCGCACCGCCTCCCAGGGGAAGGCGTCCGCGGCATAATCGGTATCGGGCATGGGACCGAGCCTCGTACGGCTTACAAACATCACGGTACCGGCGTTCGCAATATCCACCGCGGGCATGGCCAGAGGAAGGGGAAACTCGCACATGCGCTTTACCCCCTTTGCCTCAAACAGCTGCCGGAGGAGCTTTTCCAGCCGCGCCCCCTTGATGAGTCCCTGCAGGCGGAGGGGCCGGTGCAGCAGGAGCTGTGCCGGCGCGCGGAGAAGCCCCAGGATATCGGGGTCGAAAAGGTCGGGGGGGAAGCCGTCCGCTGCTTTGCCCGCATCGAAGGTGAGAAAGATTTCCCGCAGCTCCTCGGGCGTGTATCCCGCCGCGAAAAGCGAAGCGACAACGGCGCCCGAGCTTGTGCCGGATATGGCACAGATTTCGATCCCCTTCTCCTCGAGCGCCTGCAGCACGCCGATGTGCGCCGCGCCGCGCACGCCGCCGCCCGAGAGGGCAAGTCCCGTTTTCATGATGGATTCCCTCCATTTGGTTCAGTAATCCAGCTTATGAACAGACGGCGGACAAGGTGACAGGCGGAAAAAACGCTTTACTTTTCTCATGTGGTGTGGTACACTCGTTATGTAATTTATACCCGTTACTCAGCCTGGGGGTTTGCCGCGCTGGCGGCGTTCACCGGCCCTTTGCCGGGTTTCGGGCAAATTTTTGCAGAGGTGAAACGAGAAAATGACAGCAGAAACCAAAAAGCAGATTATGGAAACCTATGCCACCCACGAAGGGGACACCGGCTCTCCGGAAGTGCAGATCGCGCTTCTCACCAACCGCATCAACGAGCTCACCGCCCACCTGAAGGTCCATAAGAAGGACCATCATTCCCGCCGCGGCCTGCTCAAGATGGTCGGCCATCGCCGCAATCTCCTTGCCTATCTCCAGAAGAAGGATATTGCCCGTTACCGTGCGATCATTGAAAAACTGGGTATCCGTAAGTAAAGAAAACAAGCTCCAAGCAGGCAGTGTTTTCCGCTGCCTGCTTGCATTCGTTTTACCGGTTTGGCGAACAAACGGGAAAAATGGATGCAGGCGTGTCCCGTTTATCCATTCATCTATTAGGGCTTCGGTTAGGCATTAGCAGTGAATCGGCCGCTCAGCCCCGCTGAACGGCGGACTTATTGCTAAACCTGACCCCCCTAAAATAAATATTTCGGAGGTTTAGTATGTTTGAAAATTTCAAGGTTTTTGAAACCGAACTCGCCGGCCGCCCGCTGAAGGTGGAAACCGGCAAAATGGCGCAGCTGGCCAACGGCTCCTGCCTCATCCGCTATGGTGAGACCGCCGTGCTGTGCGCCGCCACCATGTCCGCGAAGCCGCGCGACGGGATCGACTTCTTCCCCCTTTCTGTGGATTATGAAGAAAAGCTTTACTCCGTGGGCAAGATCCCCGGTTCCTTCATGAAGCGCGAAGGCCGCCCGGCCGAAACGGCCATCCTCGCCTCCCGCGTGATCGACCGGCCTATCCGCCCGCTGTTCCCGAAGGATATGCGCAACGATGTTTCCGTGGTCTGCACGGTGATGTCTGTTGACCCGGACTGCTCTCCCGAAATCACTGCCATGATCGGCACCTCCATCGCTCTCGCGATTTCCGATATTCCGTGGGCCGGCCCGATCTCCGGCGTTTCCGTCGGCTATGTGGACGGCGAGTACGTCATCAACCCCACCGCCGAGCAGAAGGAAAGAAACCAGATGAACGTAACGGTGGCCTCCACCGCCGAGCTCGTTGCGATGATCGAAGCGGGCGCTAGGGAAATCCCGGACGATGTGATGTACAACGGCATCATGCGCGGTCACGAGGAAAACCAGAAGATCGTCGCCTTTATTAACAGCATTGTGGATGAGATCGGCAAGAAGAAGGTGGAATTCCCCTCCAACGATCCCCCCGAGGAAATGTTCGAGGCAATCAAGGAATTTGCCATCGAAAAGGTGCGCGCCGCCCTGGATACGGACGATAAGCGCGTGCGCGACGAACGCTTAAAGCCGCTGTACGAAGAAGTGCATGCGCAGTTCGATGAAAAATATCCGGAGCAGGAAGGCAAGATCGAAGACTGCCTCTACAAGCTCCAGAAATACGTTGTCCGCCGCTGGCTGCTGGACGACAACAAGCGTGTGGACGGCCGCGGCATCGATGAGATCCGCCCGCTGGCCGCGGAAGTCGGCCTGCTGCCGCGTGTGCACGGTTCCGGCATGTTTACGCGCGGCCAGACCCAGGTGCTCACCATTGCCACCCTCGGCCCGGTCAGCGACCGCCAGCTGCTCGATGGGATCGACGGCGAAGAATTCAAGCGCTATATGCATCACTATAACATGCCCTCATACTCCGTAGGCGAAACCCGCCCGAGCAGAGGCCCCGGCCGCCGCGAGATCGGCCACGGCGCCCTTGCGGAACGCGCGCTGCTGCCGGTCATCCCGTCAGAAGAGGAATTCCCCTATGCGCTGCGCCTCGTATCCGAGGTCATTTCCTCCAACGGCTCTACTTCCCAGGCCTCCATCTGCGGCTCCACACTCGCCCTCATGGATGCGGGCGTGCCCATCAAGGCGCCGGTTGCAGGCATTTCCTGCGGCCTCGTGACCGAGGGCGACCGATTCATGACCATGGTCGATATCCAGGGCCTGGAAGATTTCTTTGGCGATATGGACTTTAAAGTCGCCGGCACGAAAAACGGCATCACCGCCATCCAGATGGATCTCAAAATCCACGGCCTCACTCCCGCCATCATCAAGGAAGCCATTGAAAAAACCCATAAGGCCCGCAATTATATTCTGGATGATATCATGCTCAAATGCATCCCCGAACCGCGTGCGGAGCTTTCCAAATACGCGCCCAAGATGCTCACCACCTCGGTCGATGTGGATAAAATCCGCGAAATCATCGGACCGGGAGGAAAGATCATCCAGCGCATCTGCGCCGAGTGCGACGTCAAGGTCGATGTGGAAGAGGACGGCCGCGTGTTTGTTCTTTCCACCGATCTGGAAAACGCCAAGCGCGCGATCCTGATGATAAACACCATCGCGAAAGACCCGGAAATCGGGGCGATCTATAAAGGCAAGGTCACCCGCCTGATGACCTTCGGCGCGTTCGTGGAAATCGCGCCGGGCAAGGAAGGCCTCGTGCACATCAGCCGCCTCGATATCCGCCGTGTGGATAAGGTGGAGGACGTGGTCAAGGTTGGCGATGAAGTGATCGTCAAGGTCACGGAAATCGACGACCAGGGAAGGCTCAACCTTTCCCGCCGCGATGCGCTGATCGAAGTGGAAGGCGCTGTGCCGGAAAATGAAATCAGCGATGCGCCCCGCCGCCCCAGCCGTCCGAACCGTCCCTACGGCCATGGAGGCTTCAACCGCGGCGACCGCGGCCCGAAGCGCGGCGACCGCTAAAGAACAAAAAAGCCAAACGCCGCGGCAGATTCTGCCGCGGCGTTTCGATTCTCATAACGGTCGCGCCGGCGGCCGCCAAGTAAATAAAAAGCGGCCCGCCTTAGGTCACGGGCGGGCCGAAAAAAATTCAGCCGAACATTTCAGTGCCTCACCGTTCGGAAAGCAGGCGTTCGCTGACCGCTTTGGCTTCTTTCAGAAAATCCTTCTGCTGGCCGCCGCGCAGGCTGCGGTAAATCAGGATGAGGTTCTGTTCTTCCCGGTCGAGATCGGGGAGGGCAACCTGCGGGTAAGAGCGCTTATAGCCCGGCTTTCCTGAATGGAACATGGCGGGGACGGGGTCCGGCGCTTCCATTTTCGGATGATAATCCAAAAGCTCATCGACCGAGACCTTGAAAATAGAGGCAAGCTGTATCAGCGCGTCCATATCCGGGCGCGATTTTCCAAGTTCGTAATATGTATAGGTCGACCGGTCCACGTTGAGCACGTCCGCGACCTGTTTCTGCGTGAGATTTGCGCCTTCGCGAAGGCTTTTCAGCTTCTCTGGAAGCAACGGAAATTCCCTCCTTTTCCACTATCCGACTTTAAGTATAATCGTATTCTTTGCTTAAAATGGTTTTCTGTGAAAAAACATCACAGCTTATTTTTACCTTTCCTGGCTAACACTTATTTGTATTCCCAGCAAAACGCCCGGATTCCGGGCGTTTTGCATCGGTTTCCT